>CAYHBU010000029.1:0-8513 GCA_964354925.1 uncultured Candidatus Saccharibacteria bacterium
GTGTCCCCACCATGCCAACTTTTAATCTGCTTTTCTCTTTTTCTCGCCAGTAAAATATTGCCACATTCCTCTACATATATCAATTTCCATGGCCGACCAAATTTTGTTGAACACACATCTCCCTTATTGTGCCTCAATAACCTATTTTGTGGCAATAATTCTGTGATGCCTGTATAGTATCTACCTTTTTGATTAACTAAGATGTATACAAAGCATTTCATGGATTTGGCGGGGCAAGTTAGACGATCCCGCAAAAAGCTAAAAGCTAAAAGCTAAAAGCTAACCGATTATATCTCAAAAATGTCAAAAATTGCAAGCTCTAGCGGTATTATCGGCGCGAAAGACCTCTTCATACTGCTTTCGGCTTCTATCAGCTTGGTGATTACCTTATGGAGCTTTGCCTTATCCATCTTGCTCGCTTGAGCGCATAGATTTGCCTGCTGCTCCTTGGTCATATCCTTCGCTACCACATTGATGAGGGAATTATCAATCTGACAAACCATCATCTTTCTCAGATAGTTGGATGCAGCCCTGACGAACTCCCCAATGTCTTTGCCCTTGGAGTGCAATTCATTTACGAATTTAAAAACATTCGCTGAATTATTTTCCACCAACAAATCAACAAAACTATAGATATCCTTCATATCGGCAACACCCAAAACATCCTGGACAGTTTCCAGGTTTATGTTTTTCCCAGAAATACTGATCACTTGTCCAAGCAAAGACTCTGCGTCGCGAAGCCCGCCATCGCTAATCATGGCGATGAATCTAATCACATCGTCATCGCATTTTAATTCCTCTTTCTTTGCGAGCTTTTTCAATCTGTCCACGATATCTTCAATGGATAATTTCCTGAAATCGAATCTCTGGCAACGAGACAAAATGGTTGCCGGCACTTTGCTTGATTCAGTAGTTGCCAAGACAAACATTACATGAGACGGAGGCTCTTCAAGTGTTTTGAGCAGCGCATTAAAAGCTTCCTTGGTCAACATATGCACCTCGTCGATGATGAATACTTTGTGTTTGAGCGCGGTTGGCGCAAATTGGACGCCCTCGCGAAGCTCACGGATCTCGTTAACGCCTCTGTTTGATGCAGCGTCTATTTCAATGACATCCAGGGCATTACCATTGGCTATCGATTGGCAACTCATGCATTTATTGCATGGCTCAAAATCATTTTTTCCCAGCGCCTCGCAATTGGCGGCCTTGGCTACGAGACGCGCCATAGTGGTCTTGCCCGTACCCCTGGGACCGCAAAACAAATAAGCATGGGCCAGTTGACCATTTTTTATGGCATTGGCTAATGTCTGGACTATATGTTGCTGTCCGCTTATTTCCCCAAAAGTTTTCGGCCTGTATTTGCGGTATAAAACTAAATTCGACATAGTATAATTAATTACAATCAAATCATATTAAAATCTCCTTGTTTTTACAAGGAGATTTTAATTAAATCTGCAATAAAAAGCCCTTAAAATCCTTCTCCATCGATATTGATGAAATCTTTTATATTCTGCTCAAACAATTCACCTTCTTTGTTACTATCTGGCAACAATACACTGATAATTGTCGTCGCATACCATAGAAACAAGGATAAGTTTTCAGCGAATTTGAATCGTTTTTTGATTTGCAGCGCCTCGGGAGAGCTGGCAAGTGCCGGATCAGCAGAGAATTTCTTGCTCTTTGGCCTAAGCCCTGCGTTAAGCCAGATGTTATTCGCGATGATTGCAAGCACAAACACCATCTTCATCCAGAACACAACAGAACCGTTCAGCTCCTCTGCGTTTTCCGCATACATACCAAGACCGGATATTATCAAGATGACTAAGCCAGCCTTCACCGAAGGAGAAATCCATTTGAATGGAAACGGAATCTTGGTATCGGGAAACATCTTCTTGTAATATCCGTACGCCAAAGTAGCCGTAATCACACCGACTGTCATCAAGAGACCTAGTCCATGCAGAGCTTTAAATATTTCGTATGCCATAATTTAAAAAATTACTTTTTAAATACAATAAATTTATAACCGATAAAGTTCCAAACCAATGAAAGGAATGTGGCAAATACCTTAGAGACATTCAGCCATTGCGCCTCTGAAAATCCTGCGAACGGTTGAGCGAATGTCGTTGCTAGATAGACTATGGCTGTGTTTATCAAGATACCAATCACGGAAACAATGATAAACTCTATAAATTGCTTACTACCTGATTCTTTGCCGGCCTTGAATGTCCAATATTTATTCCAAAAATAGCTATTGACCACTGCTACGGTAAAAGACGTAGCATTTAATGGAGAGATTGCAGCACCGCTATAAATCTCGAAATAAGCGGACAAAAAATTCAAAATACCGAAATCAATGACGGTATTGGCGACACCCACTGCTCCGAATTTAGCAATTTGCACGAGCACAGGAACTCTAGCAGCAATTATGTAAGTCACCCACATACCGACCAAAGTCAAAATCGGAAAAATAACTAAATAAAATTCTTGCAGGGGCAAAGATTTTCCGACATTATTCAAAATACTTGGTGCAAAAACACCGATAATAAAACCTATAAGAATAGATGCTATCGCATCGCCCTTCGTAAATCTGACATCAGACGGAGAAATATCTACTTGTATGCCCGGTTGAGATTTTTGCCAATTTGGTTCCATACGCTTTTGCTAATATTAACAATGAACGATCAACCGAATTTGGTTAATTGTTAATGGTTAAATGTTAATTATTGATATTATTTATAACGCTCTTTAATTTCTTCTTCTATTATCGCTCTTTCGCGCCCAAATTTCAAGCGAGACAATTCTTTGACGGCTCTCGCAATCTCTGGACTTGGATTTGGCAAATCTTTCATCGTGGTTGTCAGATTAAATGGCTGAGTGACAGTGCCATTTATCAGCAACCTTATGAGAGCATTGCGACTATCCAGATTAATCAAATCATAATCAGAAAATACCGGCTTGAAAAATTGCGTCAAAAATTCAGCATCTTCCGGTCCTACACGAAATATCGCCATAGAGCCGACATTGCCGAATACAGCCTTAGAAATGTCTTCTGGCAACTGACCTATGAATTGATGGGCTAGATTGAGGCAAAGTTTGTATTTTCTGGCCTCGGATAAAATCGTTGAAATTGATGGCGTAGTATAATTTTGGAATTCATCGATATAGAGATAGAAATCGTTCCTTTGCTCCTCGGGGATATTCACACGCGACAATGCAGCTTGAGTCAATTTGGCGACGATGAATGCGCCAAGTAATTGAGAATTCAAATCGCCTATCTTACCTTTCGAGAGATTCACAAACAATATTTTCTTGTTATTCATAATGTCGCTGAAATTGATCGTGCTTTTCTGCTGACTGACGATTGGGCGGACATAGTCATTGGCAAGGAATGGATTCAATTTGGAAGCGATATATGGGACGATATTGGCTAGCGCCGCTTCGCCTCCGGCTTTTTCCGCTTCTAATTCCCAGAAATTTTTCACCAGCATATTCGTCTCACGGCTCAATTTGTCGCGACGATATTTGTCGTCAGAAAGTACGCGCGGAATATCAGCCAAGGTCGGTATCTCATGCTCATAATCATCGAGCAAAAGCAAAACTGCATTTTTGTAGTATTGCTCAAACATAGGACCGAAACCTTCTGGTTGGTCTTTGTATATGGTTTTTAAAATTGCCAACAATTCATTGACTATGAATGTTTTCTGCTCCGGTCTGGCAGGATCGAATTCAAGCATATTCAAGCCAAACGGTCTCTCGATATCCGATGGATCAAAAACTACGACATCATCAACCCTCCCCTTGGGAACCATACCAAGCACATACTCAATCGCCTCGCCGTGGGGATCTACATAGCAACAACCATCGCCATTTTCCATATCTTGGCGCATCATATTCTGCATTAAAAATGATTTACCGGTACCGGTCTGACCGATAACGTAAAAATGTCTGCGTCTGTCATCCTGCGCTATCCTTACCGGTGTTTCGAGCCCTCGATAATCGTTGACACCGATTGTAATGCCTTGCTCCGGCAAATATGGAGGTGGTGGAGCTTTTTTGAAAGTCAGGAATTTGATTTTTGGCGTTTCCAAATATGGAGTCGGAAAATGAAACACACTCACCAGCTCTTCAGTATTCAAGATCATCTTGCTTTTCATGTGGAAAAGACGAAAAGAGAAATTAAACACTAGCCTTTCCGAGGCTTTTTCACTCAAGCGGTTTATCTTAAAAGAATTAAGATTGGGCGAAGCAAACTGCGAGAACCCTTTTTCCAATAAAGACAATATCTCCTCTGACCTGCCTTTGGTCTGCGCTGATGAGACAAGATTGATGTTTATCGCAAAACCTATTTTTTGGGCTTTTTCGCTGATGGCTTTTATCTCTTCTTCTTGTATCGGAGTCAATGGCTTTGGCTCTTTTTTGTCGTCTTTTTTATCGAACAATTCTTTGATTATTTCGACCAAACCACCTTGGACTTTGGATAGAGCTTTTGTAAAATCCAGCCCTTTTTGCATTTGTTTTATTATTGTCGAGCTAAAACCTTGCCAATTCCTCGCAGGGGCAATCAATATCTGGATCGCAGCGCCCTCATCTTTGCCTGCGAGCTTGGACAGAGAGTTAGTAAAGGCGCCCAATGGATCTATCTCCATTTTCTGAAAAGTGCGGATCGGCATCGCATAATGTTTATTGAGCGTGATATATGATGCAGTCGTGTATCCGCCAAGCACAAAAGGATTGTAGTCATGCACCCTTTCAAAGAGAGCGTCCGGGAAAAAACTGTGGATCTGCCTCTCTACCACATCGGCGAATTTTCTGGAGGCGGAAACATAGAATTTTATCTCATTTTCACTGGCAGGAACGGCAATTTCAAAAGCCAAATATGGTTGGCCATATATGAAATTATGCAGAAATCCTTTTTCTGTTATCTCGGAAATACTCGTCAAGAATTGCTCAGATATGGCTATGATGTTTTTTTCTTCTTTTTTTGATTCTTCTGATTTTTGCACCGTAAACCTAGGCAAGGTAATGGCAAACAAGACCATATTCAATGATCTTTCTATCCTGCCCTCTTCTTTCATACGAGAAACAAAAATAGCCGCAACGATAATAGAGATTATCAATGAGACGAACAAGATTCCAAAAAAAATAAGCATCCGCTGATCAATTAATCCGAATTCCATTATTTTATATTAATTATAACTGCGCTCTCAATTTCCTAGTTTCCACCAAATGATCATACGCGCGGTCGGTCAAATAATCGTGAAATTTATCTACCAGTTCTGCGTTGTGGAGGTTTTGAGCAATATGCACCGCATCAATAGGGCTTTTGGTAATCGCGATATTTATCAACTCTTCAAGTTGCTTTTCTTCCGCCATTTCTTTGAGGCGTATAGCATTTTCCTGGGCGGTCACATCCCTCACCTTTGACTGCTCCAAGTCCTTCAATATCTGCGCTCTCTTTTCATCAATGTGCTCTTTTATCACATCTTTCAATACTTCTTTTTCGTGACGCGCTTCGGAGCCAGCCTCAGAAGCGAGGCGCTTTTTCTCCTCTAACTTTCTTTCTAGGTCCGCTATCTCATCATGGATTCCTTGGATCGGTTGATTTTCAAAATTTTGTTCTGCCATGCTTGAATGATTAATGTATTATAATTTTTCTGCTGTTCCCTCTGTCATGTTAATTGCTTCTTCTACAGCTTCGGGAAACTTGCTCGCATCTATTGATTCTAGCACTTTTCTGATAGAAGTGACATTGTCGTGAAGCTTGTAAGAATCATTCGTAAGCTGTTTCAGTTGTAATCCTAATTTTTCGCGAAAAACGTCAAGCTCTACACCCTCTTGATAGAAAAGCGATGATGCCGGCATATCTAAAAATTTCTCTTTACCGCCCAGACTATTTATCACCTTCTCCAATCCTCTCTGTTCACCAAGATACAGCTTGGAAGTAACGGCATTCATCTTACTTCCAGAGTCTAATTCTATCGTCTCTCCCACACCACCCACTCCTTCTATCCTTTCAGTGGCATCTTCAGGAATGAAGATAGGGGCTTCTCCCGATACGCGTGGCACTTGCTCCGCCAGATGACCTCCTATGTTTTTCAATTGCGTATCCGTCAAATGTTTAGCGTTGTCAAAAATATGGGTCATCTTGTGGTCAGCTATCACTCCGCTCAAATCTATTTTCTGGCCAGGCTGCAATTGATCGATATTTTTCAAGCCATACGCTCCCGGATTCCTAGCGATCTCATCCTTGATAGAATCAATGATATAAGTTTGTCGTGCCTCTCCAAGACCATCATATTTGATACCGTAAATATTTTCTAATTTTTTATCGATGATACTCCAGATATCATCCCCCTTGCCAACCACAATTTCATTTAGTTTTGCAGCGCTCAAAGCTTCCTTGATGTCATACGGCGGTCCCATTTTGACTCCAAGGGTATGATCCGTAGTTGCTGGGAATCCGAATGACGTCGTCTTGCCCCCACCTCCCAAGATATCTTTTCCGAAAATATCTGCGCCTTTTTGTTCGAACAATGAAGACGATCCGCTACCAGACAGACTCCAAGCAGCTGTTCCGCCAATCAATATCGCAGTACCAGCTGCTAAAAGATTGATATTCCTATGGCGCCTATTTACCTCTTGAAAAATCTGATTGCGCTCTGTAAAAAGCCTATTGAGATTATTCCTAAACATTTCAAAATTATCGGCTGCAATATCAGATCTTAAATCAACCTCAAATTGAGTACGCAAATTCTGATCTTGTTTACTGAGCCACTCTTCGATCCTTCTGCCTCCAATCGTTTTCACCAAAGCAGCCGACTTACCAGCTATAACACCACCAATCATGCCCCTCAAAAATCTCTGACCGCCAAAAGCAGCGGCCGCAATAAGACCCAGACCGCCTCCAGCCACCGCAGCACCAGTCACAAGTCCAGTGGAAATCAATACTCTCTGCCAGCGAGGCATTTTGCCGAATTTTTCAAGAGTACTCCTGAACCATGTTCTTTTAAGTGGCGTCAGATTTTCCGACTTTACATTTATCAATCTTTGTTGCTCATTCAATAAAACGTCTCGATGTAGATCATTAGTAAACGCACATAATTCCACCCTATAACGCGGATCCGTTTCAGACAGGCCATTGGCTTTTAGTAGTTCTATCTTGTTCAAATATAAATCATGGGCATATCTGGCTCTAGAATTTTCATATTCGAATCTAGTTTTTTGGAAATTGTGCTCAAATACAGCAAGCCCCTCAGCATTGTTCTTTCTGGCTTCGTTTATTTTTTTCTCCGCTTCGATATATGCAGTCCTTTTATCTCCGATATCTTTAAGTAGTTCTTCTGGAGTCTTTAATTTTTCCTTGGGCATTTCCTCCCCTGCAACATCTTTAGCTTTTTCTTCACTGGCTTTCGTCTTGTCCTTTAATTCTTCTCCGGCTTTTTTTGCAGCTTCAACATCTCTAGGCTCACCGCCAGATTCCTTGACCTTTTCTTCTCCGGCCCTTGCTTGGTTATCTATAACTTTTTTCTTTTCCTCAATGGCCTTTTCCACCTCTTTTTTTGCTCTTTCTTTCCCTGCTTCTCCCGCTTGCCTTGCTTTATCTAATTCCTTTTTGAAAAATTCCACCTTCCCCTTATTTTCTTCAATTTGTTCCCGAGTGCCCTTTTTATCAATCATCTCCGCGGTGTTTAATTTATCGCTCAATTCTTTTACTTGATGACCAACAGCACCTCCGTATGAATGGGGATCTTTTTGAATTTCCGTCTTTTTGATATCTTCCGGATTTTTAAGAAATTCTTGATTTGTTTTATCTGCAATACTTTTATTGCTTACATCTTGCAATTTTTCTTCTTTCCCTCTCTCAAATACATCTTCGCCCATCACTGCCTTGACCAAATTTTTAGCTTCTTGGTCAGAAAAACCCCCCTTAAATTCATTTTTCTTTTGAGCCCCCTCATGCGCTTTCTCCATGGCCGTCTGCATTGTTGTTTTTTTATTCATTGCTTTATAACGCTTTAATTTTATCTTGGATTTCTTTTATTTTTCTATCTTTTATATTCTCGATTATTCCATTGATTCTTTCTTTGTGTTCTTTCTGGGCCAATTCCACTTCTTCAATGAATCGACTAAATGCTGTTTCTATCTTTTCGAGAGTCTCATCTAATTTTCGAGCTTCGTTATCCATAAGAATAGAAATTACTGGGATTGCTCCAATGAAAGACCTTTTATGAATTCAACGCTTTCTTTTTTGAATTTTTCAACCTCCTCCGATACGATAATTTCAAAATTAGGCACCTTTGCCTTTAAAAAATTTAAAATCGCTTCTGGATTGTCCATATTTTCACCAATTACCCTATCAAATTCATCCTTGTCCGACTCATTCATTACTTCGATTACTCTAAAAATTACATTTTGCTGGATCATACGGCCCACATCATCCAAAAGTTGTATTTTCTTATCCTCGGGTAAATTATTTAGTCCTAATTCCTCTAAAAAATTCTGCGTCAATTGAT
>CAYHBU010000030.1:0-8397 GCA_964354925.1 uncultured Candidatus Saccharibacteria bacterium
CGGTTGCCGGAGATTGTTTGAGTAGTAGTTGCAAAGACGAGTTGGTCACGATAGCTTTTCCATATTTTGAAGTCATAAAGTCAGAAACATCCTGAGTGATCGTAGTGAGTCCGAGATAATACTTGCGACATCTTTTCGCGATGCCAAAGAGGAATGCAGCAGCATCTTCGTTTTGCATCATCACCCATGCTTCATCGACGAGCAAGACCCTCTTTTTTCTTTCTGATCGGATCTTGTTCCAGATATATCTGGTGATTACATACATCGCTACTGGTCTCAAGTCTTGTTCGAGATCTCTGATGCTGAATATGATCAATTTGTTGTTAATGTCGACATTCGTCGGTTGATTCAAAAAATTGGCAAAAGTGCCAGTCGTAAATTTTTCCAGCTTTTTCACTATGTTCTCTGTGCCGGTCATGCCCTGGAGGACAAGCACGAAATCATTGAGGAGTGGTGGCGATATTTTAGAAAAATCAGATTCTGGAGTGATGTCACGAGCGATATATGTTTCGGCAAGAGCTTTGTCTATCAAAGCATCTTCTTCCGGGGTTAGTCCCCCAAACATCAATCTGATGAGACCGAGTAAGTTGATGATGTTGCCGCGCAAAACATCGGCTGGGTTTTCGTCTGGCAGTGGTGGTGGAAGGTCAAAAGGATTGATGTGGTTTTTTGAGGATAGTGAGATCTTTATGAATGTCCCGCCGACAGTATCCGATAGGTGTTCATACTCATTTTCCGGGTCGATGATGATCACTTCAGTGCCCACCATTAAAGATCTCAAGACTTCCAATTTGGCAGTATAGCTTTTACCGCCGCCTGATTTTGCAAATATAACCATATTAGCATTTTCAAGAGAGAATCTGTCGAATAATATCAAGCTGTTGTTGTGTCTGTTTATTCCATAAAGGATTCCCTTGTCCGATGTGACATCTGCAGAGGTGAATGGAAAAAAAGTCGCTACTGGAGCCGTATTCATCGGTGTGTGAATTTCCAATCGGTCGCTACCGATAGGCATCGTCGATAAAAATCCATAATCTTGTTGGAAGATAGCCTGCTTGGTATATATAATCCTTGCTTCTAATAAATTCTTTATTTCATTTTCGGATTTTGAAAGTTCTTTTTGTGACTCGGCATAAATAGTGACGTAAAATCCAACGCGAAACATTTTTTCCGTAGCTTGCATCAATGAGTCGCGAAGATTTTCAATGTCTTTATATGCAGTTTACAACATTGGATTACGAACTTTTCCGCCCTCTTCCTCCGAGGAGATTTGGGATTGGACTTCGGTGAGTTTTTTGCGAAGATTTTTAAGGACCGCTGCTGTATCTATGGGGTGTATAAAGATGGAAACATCAAAAATCTTATCCAGATTAACGATTGGAGAAAACCAGCCGGTGTTCAGATAGCGTGGATAGGAAATGACAAAAATAGTTTTCAGAAACTTTGATCCTAGCTGGAGAGATTGGCTGGTTATTTCTAGCGCAGAAGGAGCTAGGATATCAGAAAATTTGATACCGCCCTTTTTAGGCTTGATTTCTTGAGTTGGTATTTGGTTTTGGGGTTTTTGAAATAATGCCATGGTTTAGTAACAATTAACTTCTAACACTTCGCAGGTGATGCTCCAGATAAAATTTCTAGCCGATTATCAAATATTAACTGTCAAATGTTATGAAATCAACATCTGAATCTGAGAGAGGTCTCTCTTGCCCTCCTCTTCTGGGTTGTACAAATCGTAAAAGAGCTCGGTCAATTCTTGTGTGTTTAATGGGGTGCACTTGATGCCGACACGAGAAATGCCAGCCACTATCTCGTCCACCCTTTGCCAGAGCTGATCTTTTACCTTCAATAATTGCTCATCAGTCATTTTGGTAGCGCTGGTAAGGGTTGCACCTTTTGATATCTCTTTTGTGAAAGGGACTGAAATATAGAAATGCTTGGTCATGATATTCTGAAGTTCGACAAAATTCCTCACAAAATCTATATACTCACGGGTTTGTATTTTTAATAATTCGTTGTCTTGTTTTTTTTCTATCTCTCCGATGGTTTCTAGATAATTATCGATATTTAATTTGCGAGACTGAATTACGAATTGTAAAGGAAAATCTATAGAGTTAAGAAAATTTTGGAATTGATAAATTGTAGCGTCCTGCTCTTCTGTTGATTTGAGAGCTAGGTTTATAGAGGAAGCCAAAAGAACGGCACGTACAGCCCCGTTTTTCAAGATCACCATATCCTCTTTGATCTTGTCTATTTCTACGAATTTCTGTGATGCTATCGTTGTTTGTTTGTTCAGACTCATGAAACATGAAACATGAAGCATGAAATATGGAATGATCTATTTATTTCTAATCATTCCCAATGGCATAGCTCCAATTTCTTTAGATAATTTTCAATAGATATTTAGATTCTTTAAGTAATCCATAAGAGATTTCTAGGAAATTTTTATGAACCTTGTCTTTAATTCTAGCATATCCTTCAATATAATTTAAGATTACCGAAACACTGCTACGGCGTAATTGAGAGGTGATGCCATAAATCTCACCCCCCCCGGAAAAGTTCCTGTTAGTTTATATACAAAATGAGCATACTCATCCATTAGGACCTCGAGTTTTTTGTGATATGTTTCATGCTGTGTATTTTGTGATTTAAACTCTCGTTTCTGGTGGCATATTGTATTTTTCTTCCTGTTCGTCGATTTCTGTTTTTGGTAAAACATCTTTTTTGCCAGATATATTCAAGCTCCAGCCAGCTTTTTTGAGGCTTGACTGAGCGAATTCCGTTATCTTTTCGAAAAACAAGGGTTGTTTTTCGGTGGTTTTTTGTTGGATAAAGATATCATACTCTTCCAGAGGTTTTTTCCAGGTATAAATGCGTTGTTTCAAAGAAAAGCTCAGATAGCCTGATAAAAAATAAATGAACGGACGCCCATTTATCTGGTAGAACGCTAAAGCCAGGGAAAGTCCGATGATTGGAATTCCGAATATTATGACGATAGAAATCTTGAAAAGCACATAAAATATGCTCACCAATATGCCACCACCTGCAATATATCCGAATTGCTTGAGTGTGAATGGCCCAACTATCTTGTCTTCGATATCTATGAATTGTGGGACTTGTGCGTGCATTTTTCATGAAGCATGAAGCATGAAGCATGAAGCATCTGGAACTGTTTCATGTTGTGTGTTTCATGTTGTATATTTAGAAATTCTTCAAATCTATAATATTCCCCTTGTTGACCGGTTTTATTGGCTCGTCTGGAAGATACTCTGGTTCAAGATCGGATTTCCCACTGGGTGGCGGTGTAATTCTTGACTCTGGAGATGTTGTTTGGTGTTGGGCTTGTGGTGGAACCTGAGGGGTGTATTGAGGTTGTTCTAGGACAGGAGATTCTCTTGGTTTTTCGAATGGCTGAGTCCTTGTTTCTTGGAGCGGTTTTTTCAAGGTTTCACTTGAATTTTGTCCCATCAAGTTTGGGCGAATGAGTCTGGCTAGAGTTTCTTGTACTTTTGGTATTGATTCATCTTCTTGCGGGGTTTGGGTTGATTGTGGCTGGACTTGTGGCGGGGTGATTGGTACGGGTTGGGCTGGTTGTTCGGGAGTAGGAGCGGTTTGCCTGATTGGAGGTGGGGCCAGAACAGAGCTTGGAATCTGTGGCGTTTCTTGAGCTTGCTGAGGGGCAACGCGTGTTTTTGGTTGGATCAGTTGACTTATGGTTGGCGCTTCTGTTGGCATTTCGTATTGCCATCTTTTTATTGTCATTGGTATATCGCCCAGATAGTCTGAGATGGGTAGATAGATAGTAGCGATATCAGTCGATATCGTGTAAGCAGTGCGAATATCGCCAATATTTAGCTCTGAATTCAGCATTTGAGGAAGATTCTTTATCTCTGCTTCTTTGTGGAATATCTTCCACAAAATTTCCGGAATCATATCCCGTTGTTCTTGGGATAGATTGTATTTCTGAGCCAACCTATTCAGCGCCAAGGTATTTTTGAAAGACAATATCAATGCCAGATATTGTTTTGGGATAGCTTGAGTCTTGGCGTTAAATTTTGGTTTGTCGGACAAATAAATTACGTAGCGATTATATAATTGCTCCTCAATTTGATTAATAATCCCCTTATAGGTAAGGTCACGTCTCAATAAATCTGATATGATTGTAATCTGACTGGTTGGTTCTGTCATGGGTTAAATAATATGCTTATTATCTTTTAGGTATCGGATGATATTTTTAATTCTCGTTGAATTTTCGGTGGTTTTATTTCGATTGTCTAATTCGGTGGTAATTTTTAATATTTCATTTAGAAAATCATCATCTGCAACATTTACATACAATATTTTTTTTAGAATATAACCACCTTCCCTTAGTAAGTGTTCTATGTGAACTTCTTGTAATCCTGCAAGAACAAAAGGAAGATTGAAAAGGTCATCGTCCAGCAATAATACTCTTCGTTCTGAAAGTTTATTTATAAAATTACAAAATGCAATTTTATCCTCAAATGATTCTGTGGAATATGCAAAATCAGGAAATTGTAATTCCGCAATTACGTCGAATTCTTCAAGAAGTGTTAATTCTTTAGGCATAAATTTGTAATAAAGTTTTATTTTCTAAATCTATTTTTGTTTAGATTTATCATCATTTTTATCTTGTTTCGTTCCTTCCCCCTCTTCCTTTATGATACCCTCTTCTTTTGCGAGATCCTCAAGCTTTTTCTTTAAATTTTTCCCCTCACCAGATTCTGTTCTGATGTCTTGTAATATTTTCAATCTCCTCTCTCTTAATTCTGTACGATATTTCTTTAGTTGATCACTGGTCATGCCAGACTCAATAGCAAAGGCGAGAGACTCGCTCTCAAATTTATTAATATTTGATAATTGACCTCTTAAATTGTATAAACCGCCAACTTGTTCTTTTTTACGTTCTTTGTTCTCCGCTTCCATTTTTTCTAAAGCATATCTTTCTTGAATTCTTTTTCCTTGTTCTGTGACGCCAAATGGAGCAGTTATCCTGGCCCCAGCAGCGCCAAATTTCTTGCCAATATTTTCTGCCGACCATTCTGATTTACCACGCAATTCCTTAAATTTCTTGGAAGCTTCTTTTTTTGCACTGTCGGCGTAATTCATGACAAAATTTGATCCTCCGACACCGAGGTTGCTAGCCATCTTGAGGCCGGCGAGCAATATGAAGCCGACTAAGGCTACTTGAATGAGTTTTGCAGGATCGAATAAGTCTGCAAATTTAGCCATTCCGATATTTGGAGGTCCGGCTTCATAAATTTTTAACCCCAAATAGACAAAGAATAAATATGCCGGAGCAAATATGGACCATTTTATGAATTTGTCCCACCAGGTCGTCCAGTGCTTTTCCAGTGATGGTAATAAAGAGGCGATCCATGCTAAGGGGGCCAGCATTAGAAGCATCCACAGCATGAATGTTCGGCTGATCATATAGACTGTGCCAGCAAGAAAGACGAATATCAACAATAAGTTTGTGAATATTTTTACAATAAGCAACATGAGCACGCTTACAAAACTGTCTTTTAATGGTTCTTTACCGTCCTTTTTTGATTCTTCGAATTTAGCCATTATTCCATTTATTTCATCGTTCTCATATTCTATGGGATTAGTTGATCCCATTCTTTGCATTATGTTCATGGTAGCTTGATTTGCAGATGCTGCAGCACCGGAAGGATTTTTTGATAGTTCTGTCACGAAAAAGTTAGCCGGCACTTGGACGATGTTGATTATCGCCAATCCGATGACCATACTGAAGTTTATTAATAAGATAACCATAATAAACTTGGGAAGCATGGTTTTGTAGGAGTACTTGTCAAATCCAAGGATTGTCGCGATGGCTATGGCTAGCAAGATAAGTATAAAAAAATTATTAGCTATACTCAAAGATACTCCCCAGCCAACCTTAACGATAGACATATTGGAGTCAGTGACAAGATTTAGCGCTCCTTGGAAAAGCCAGGCCGTTATGCTTACTAAATTTCCCAATATGACATCAGCAAGAAAATTAAAAAGTTTACCAAATGCTTCGGTCAGCCCTTCTCCTAAAAGAAATAGGATATGACAATCAATACGCCAGAAGTCACATTTGTTTTCAGCGACAGCTGCTCCTGATGTTTCAGCCGCAAAAACAATATCCGTCGGGATGGCGACAGAAAACAAGAGCGTTGTAATCGCCATCATTAAAACGATTTTTTTAATGATTGTTTGCGCGTGCCTTAACATTTTTAGTAGGATTTATTGGTCTTAAGGGGCTGGATTTGCTTGTTGTAGCGTATTGTAAATAGCAACGACAGCATTGTAGTAGTCTTGATAGTAGGCACTGGCCAATTCTGTACTGACGGAGCCATCTGTATTTGTGATTGTGATCATTATTCCGGTCATATCCGTTGATGTGCCAGTGATTATATTTCCTAATGCAGTATTGAGTTCCACTAATGAATTTGAAGTGGATCCGGTAGCATTTTGTAATTGAGTGATCAGGGCGTTTCTGGCTGATTCAGCGGCTGCGGGGTTAGCATTTTTAGGGTCGTTTTGCCACGCGCTAGCATAGGCAGCGGCCGCGCTTATGAAAGTGTCTGTAGTGGTTTTGAGTGTGGGTGCTACAGCTATCAAGCCTGATAGGGTGTTGACCTTATCTTGGTAGGCGCTGACTATACCATCGATATCCTCGATTTGATTTTTAGAGGAAATTATAGCATAGCTTGTCGTAGTGGTTGGTCCGGTAATGGGGTCTATCACCGTAGTAACTGTTTGTCCTATGATAGCTTCTCCTATCTTTGGATTAGATATTTTATATGTTGTATACACGGTAGTTGTATTTCCTGTGGTGTTTGTGATTGGACCAGATATGATGGTGACGGTAGTGTTTGTTTCGGTCCAGTTTCCTTGTCCCCAAAGGTCGTTTATGACCGCATCCTGTTTGTTTTTGATGGATTGTACGGTGGATAGGATTGCATCTATTTGCGATTTGTTTTGACTGACCAGGCTATTTGATCCGCCAATCTGGCTTATGTGCGCTAGTGTTTGTTGCGCTGTAGCTGCGTCTGCGGCCAAGGATGTGTATGTGTCTGAATTTGTTGAAACTGTTATTGAATTTGTATTGGAATCAATATTTTCTTCTTGAGGATTAGCTGCCAAGAGACCTGATATGCCATCTTTTACTAATTGCGTAATCAGGGCATTGGTTATGGCGAGGATATATGGAGTGAATTGCGCTCCCGTCCCCTCACCCATTAGGCCAGCAATTTCATCTTGTAGAACTTGCATCGCTGAATTAGAGGCAAAATTCACATTGTATGCCACAGTCCCATCAGGCATGGTTGTTATTGAAGAGGCACAGTCTTTGCTGTCAGCATCTATTTTTGCAACATCTCCGGATGTGACTGGTGTGCCGGTTCCAGTGCAATCTCTTTCATAGCCAGCCACTATCGCGTTGTATTGTTCTTGTGTGTAACCTGACTCTTCAACTCCGCCACCCAATGTTTTTCTCATGGAGTCGCACGCTAACTGGTTTGATTCTAATTGCTCCCTCGGTACCTGTGCCTTATGTGCTGCTGAAAGGCATTTTTTTGTACCCTTGAATCCACTCTTTGTCTCCTTTTCCTTTTTTTGGATTTCTGCAAATTCCGCAGCCCTTTTAGCGTCTAATGTCATCAGGTAGGCGCTAAAGGCTCTATTGTTTGGTTTCATGGACTCTTCCCATGCAACCCACCCGCCCTTTGAAAAATCACTATAAAAATTATTTATGGTCGCATTGGCATTGGCCATTATTTTATCCAATGTACAGGCTGCTTCAGTGTTGAATTGCGGTACTGGCAGAGCAAAGACAAGCTTGATTTTAGGCTTGAAAGCACTACAAAGATTGACTCCAGCGAGGGTGTTTAAGAATCTACCAGCAGCGGCATTGCTAGCCTTTTTTAGATAAGATTGCCAGTCAGTGATAAATCCGGGCTGGCCTTGAAAATCGCTCTGGATCCACTTGATTATACTGTTGGTCACTTGAGCTAGAATTTGATGCATCAAAACCTTGAGAGCCGCCTTAGCTGCCTTTTCGGCTAAGTTATAGGCATTTGCCACTACCCATGTCCACCCCGTCCTGGCCCAATTCTGCGCTGTTGTCCAAGCTGTTGCAAAGGCAGTTTTTATATAATTACCAACAGCCGTTGCTATATGGGGTGCATCAACCACAGGACTAGCTTGAGCTTGAGGGGTGATTGATGTCGGCGTCAAGGATAGCCCAAGTATCATGGGAGATAAAAAGAATGACAAACATAGCCAGATCGTAAAAAAAATCTTTATTTCTAATTTTAGGCTAGATTGAAATCCCATAAAAATTATATTTTAGTATTTTCCCAGTTTTGCATTTTTTCTATCCACTCA
>CAYHBU010000031.1:0-8296 GCA_964354925.1 uncultured Candidatus Saccharibacteria bacterium
CCGATCTAATTGAAAAAATTTCATTATTCCAAGAATAAATCGTGAAGAAAATCGGAGAAGAAAAATTCGACATCGTCATAGCTGAAAAAGATACATCTTTCGAAGAAGATGTTAAGAATTTCCTCATTGGCAAATTGGATGCGGCTATCTACGAGCCATCAAGGATGAAAAGAGTGAGCAATCTCGGACTCTTGGAAGAAGAACTCAAAAAATATGTCGTTGAAAAATATCCAGAGGAAGCAGATGTAAAGAAGAAAAAGGCTTCTATAATATATGAAGAAGAAATTGATCGCATGGTCCACGACAACATTATCAATCATGACAAAAGGCCTGACGGCAGGAAATCAAACGAACTCCGCGACATCTCCTGTGAGGTTGGCATCTTTAAACGCGCTCATGGTTCCGGATTTTTCATGCGTGGAACCACTCAAGCCCTTTCTATGCTGACGCTCGGATCCCCTGGAGACAAACAACTCATCGATACGATGGGCACCTCCAGCGAAAAAAGATTTATGCATCATTATAATTTCCCGGCTTATTCTGTTGGTGAAATCGGCCCGATGAGAGGTCCAGGCCGACGCGAGATCGGACATGGCGCACTTGCAGAACGCGCCCTTGAAGCAGTTATTCCGTCAGAACAAGAATTCCCTTACACTATCCGTGTCGTTTCCGAAATCTTATCTTCCAATGGATCGTCTTCTATGGCATCTGTTTGCGGATCAATTCTCGCTATGATGGATGGCGGTGTGCCAATTAAAAAACCGGCGGCCGGCATTGCAATGGGACTAATGTTTGATAAAGAAGGAAACTACAAAATCTTGACCGACATCCAAGGACCAGAAGATCACCATGGTGACATGGATTTCAAGGTTGCCGGCACAAGAGACGGCGTTGCCGCAATCCAAATGGATGTAAAGATTGATGGCATCACTCCAAAGATTGCCGCTGAAGTATTGGCACAGGCGAGAGAAGCAAGATTGCAGATAATTGAAAAAATGGAACAAGCCATCGCAAAACCAAGAGCCGATCTTTCTCTCTTTGCTCCAAGGATTTACACACTCCAAATCAATCCTGACAAGATCGGTGCTGTCATCGGTCCAGGAGGCAAGGTCATCAATGAAATAATCAGAGAGACTGGCGTTGCCATCAATATTGAAGATAATGGCACAGTACTCATCACCTCTCCACAAAGTGAAGCTGCTAACAAGGCGATTGCCTGGGTAAAAAGCATTGTCAAAGAAGCTCAGGTAGGAGAAATATATGAGGGCAAGGTTGTCAAAATAATGCCTTTTGGCGCTTTCGTGGAAATATTCCCAGGCACTGATGGCCTACTCCATATATCAGAAATAGAAAATCGTCGCATCGAAAAAGTAGAAGACGTGCTCAAGACCGGACAAGCAATATCGGTAAAGGTGAAAGAAATAACTCCAGAAGGAAAAATAAATCTCACTCACAAAGGAATTTCAAGCGATAAATAGGTAATAAAAAATCCCGATGCCAAGTCGGGATTTTTTTATTTTTAAAAATAAAGTATAATTAATACATCTTCTAATTAAGGTGTATTAATCAATATTCAGGCGGTGATTTTAAAATCCTGTTTGAACCAACAAAACATTGGATCAGCAAAATCCTCAGGCACAACCTAGCACCTCAACTCCATCGACACCTCCAACCACTCCCTTTATCCCGGCTCCTCCATCATTGTCAGAAGTGATACAACAAAAAAACGTATCCGCTCCTCCGTTTTCATCTTCAATTACTCAAGAAACAGCGCCCACACAAAATCCTCCGACTCCTCCGGTTGTGACGCCTAAAAACACGCCTATTATTTATCCAACCACAAACTCAACACCTCCAAAAACTCCTGCCCCCATTCCATCGGCGACAACCACCTCATCAAAACCAATGACTATCAAATTGGGATCAGAAGAAGGGATTGAATCAGAAACAGAGATAGTCAAATACTCTATCCGCACAATGGCACAAGACCTAGAACGCGCCAAAAAAGAAGGTATTTCCACCATCAAAGCACCTACAACTCCGCCGCCACCGCCAGCCCCAAAAGCGCCTCCATCAATAGTAACTCCACAAGCACCGATTGCTCCACCAACCCCAAAACCGATAATTATCCCGGCTCCGATTGCACCAATAGCTCCAAAACCAGTCCCTCCAATTTCTCCAGCAATGCAAACTCCAACTCCCGAGCCGATCGTTAAACGACAATTTTTCACACCGCCAACTCCGACGATTGCAAAAATTCCGCCCGCTCCGGTTGTACCACCAACTCCATATGCCACACCGACAGCAAAAAAACCATCAAGACTATCGTTCCCTCATTTAAATATACTAATCGGCATCGTAGCCGCTATTGTTTTACTTGCCAGCTCTGTCGGATTCAGTTATTGGTGGTTCTTCGTAAGAGAACAAGCGCCAACTCCTCCGATAGTCACACCTGAGCCTGAACCAGAATTGCCCATTGCGCCTGCAGAGCCGGAAATACCAAAGCACCTCATTTCAGTTGATCAAGATATTATTGTCGAAACAAACGCTCAAGTGCCGACCCCAGAAACAACATCATTAATATTTTCTAAACTTTCATCGGAAACTACTTCTCTGGACAATAAAAAACTAGGAAGAGTATTACTAAAATATTCTTCTAGCACAGAAAAGAAATTCTTGTCATTTAAAGATTCTCTCTCTATGTTGGGGGTGGCGACACCTGCGGAGCTAAGCGCTGAATTATCAGATGGAGAGATGTTGGCGTTCAGACAAAACGGAAAAATACGTTATGGATTTGTCGCCAAAACAAGCAATAGCCTCAAAACTCTCGACGCTATGAATGCCTGGGAAGACACCATGATATCCGACCTCAGCAATCTATTCATTGGAACAGATACGACCAAACCAGAAGCTGGAACATTTAAAGACAACTTTTACGAAAGCTTCGTAAAGTCGTACTACAACTTCGTGGAATCCGACACTTCGATAGATTGGGGCATATCTGATGACAAGGGAATTCTCGTCTTGGCAACTTCAAGAGATATGATCTATAAAATAGCGGACTCCACGCTTTTACTCGCACAGTGATAATAACATCAACGATGCGCAACGACCCCAAGACCTCAATCATTTCAACATTAGCAAGATATGAAATTGAGGGATCATCGTGTCTTTCTCTTTTTGAAATATATAGACACCTCAATACATCGGCAAACCAAAAACAGATAAGCATCCTTGATTTGCATAATACTCTCGCTGAAAATCCTGCCATAAAATCGATAGCAGGATTTTACTCTCTTTCTGACACCGATGGTAGTTTTGTGGATAATAGGATTTCAGCCGCCAAAACGGCCGGCAAGAAAATAAAAAAGGCTAAAAAAATAACCAGGCTCATCAGACTAATCCCCTATGTCAAAAGCGTTGCCATTTCCGGATCAGTATCAATGACCAGCCCCAAGCCAAAAAGCGATATAGATTTCTTCGTAATATCCCGAAAAAATAGGATCTGGACTGTCAGATTTTTGACGGTTTTATTGACTCATATCATCGGGCAACGCAGATACAAGGCAACCATAGACAATAAAATATGCCTCAATCTCTATATTGCAGATGAAAAAACCGTCTTTCCCATACAGAATATCGCTTCGAGCCACATGATTGCAAAGATGTTGCCAATCTATCAAAAAGATGTTTTTAACAGATTTTTGAGTGCAAACAAAAATTGGATTTCAAAATTCATTACCGGTTTTGAAAAAAATTTCATCATCAACAACCCGACAGAAAATAAACGTGATAATAAAAACAATACTTTAATAAGCCTATTAGAAACCGTCTTGGCGAAATTAATGTCTGAAAGGATGGTCAGAAAGACTCCCCTCGCCAAACCGCCCCATTTGATAATAAATGATAATGCTCTAGTGTTTTATTATCCTCACTCTAAAAATATGGAGATAATGGAGAGATACGACGCTACCCTTGCTTTTTATAAAAACAAAAATTAAAATACTATCAATATAATAATTAAATCTATCTTATGGATAAATCCACCATCGAAAAACTAAAAACTAAACTGATAGCAGAAAGGCAATTAATAGAAGGTGAGCTACTCTCTTTCGCTCATCGCGATCCGATAGTCAAGGGAGACTGGGATACTGATTTTCCTTCTTTCGGAGACGAAAGAACCGAACAAGATGAAAATGCCAACGAAGTCGAAGAATACACCAACGAACTTCCCGTAGAATACGCTCTCGAAACAAGACTAGAAAGCATAGATGAGGCTTTGGACAAGATAGAAGTAGGCAAATATGGAATCTGTGAGGTATGTGGACATGATATAGAAATCGAAAGACTGGAGGTGGAGCCATCAGCAAGGACTCACGTTCACTGCAAATAACAATTAACATTTGACAGTTAACAAGTAACAATTAACAGTTAGCAAGTCTTATCTTTTAAGTTAAGTGTTAAATGTTATAAGTTAATCGCTCTGCGATTAATGCCAGCTAAAATACTATCTGCTGCCACAACCTCTATCGATGCTCAACAAATAGAAGTCGAGGTGGATATATCGTCAGGTCTGCACTCTTTCAGTATCGTCGGCCTACCCGACAAAGCAGTTGAAGAATCCAAGGAAAGGGTCGGATATGCCATAAAAAACTGTGGCCTCAAGCCACCGCGTCACCAAAACCAGAAAGTCATAATCAACCTAGCTCCGGCAGACATAAAGAAACATGGACCATCATATGATCTGCCCATTGCCATAGGATATCTTTTGGCAACAAATCAGATCAAGAAATTCCAAACCGACGACAAATTGTTCGTCGGTGAACTTTCTCTCGATGGCAATTTGCGTCCGACTAACGGCATATTACCAATCGCCATATTTGCTAAAAATTCTGGCAAAACACTGATCTTGCCCCACTCGAACAGCAAAGAGGCTGAGATAGTTTCTGGACTGAAAATAATACCGATCAAACACCTGAGAGACCTTATCGACCACATCGAAGAAATCAATATTCAAAAAGAAATAGTAGGATCAGGAATTGACCCTCAGACAACAAAGCAAAACTTTGACCTGGATATGGAAAATATCCACGGACAAGAAATAGCAAAGCGCGCCCTGGAAATAGCAGCTAGTGGTGGACACAACATACTAATGTCTGGTCCTCCAGGCGGTGGCAAAACATTGCTTGCCAAAACCTTACCATCGATACTGCCCCCGCTTTCAGAAAAAGAAATATTGGAAACGACAAAAATCTATAGCATTGCTGGTATGTTATCTGAAAATCAATCTTTCGTATCAGTGCGTCCATTTCGAAGCCCACACCACTCCGCCTCATCCATAGCGCTTTGTGGCGGTGGCGCAAATCCGAAACCAGGAGAAATCAGCCTAGCCCATCGAGGAGTATTATTCCTTGATGAGTTTCCGGAATTCCCAAGATCAGCCATCGAGATATTGAGACAACCCCTGGAATCAGGAGAGATTCAAATCTCCCGAGTGCAAAGCTCGATATCTTTTCCCGCGCGCTTCATGTTGGTTGCCGCTCAAAACCCTTGTCCTTGCGGATATTTTGAAAGCGATCAAAAACCGTGCATTTGCAATGCAAATCAAATCACCAGATATCAAAGAAAAATATCTGGTCCCCTCCTCGACAGGATAGATATCCATATCAATGTCCCTCCGGTAAAACTGGAAAAACTGCATGCGCAAAACCACTCTGAGTCTTCATCAAAAATACGCAATCGCGTAATCACGGCCAGAAACACCCAGCTAAAAAGATTTGAAAATGAAAAAATCATTACAAACTCCGAAATGAGCCAAAATCAAATCAAAAAATATTGCTCCCTAGATGACGCGACTCAAAAATTATTTCTAAGTGCTGCCAACGCAATGAAACTTTCAGCAAGATCATATAATAAAATATTAAAAATCGCCCGAACCATAGCCGATCTAGATAATAGCCCAGACATAAAAGAGTTACATTTGACCGAGGCATTACAATACAGACATCAATAAATCATTGAGGCCTTATCTCGTCTTGATAACTATTTAAAAAACTATGCTTAAGCATAGTTTTTTAAATAGTTATATTCGTTAAGTATGTTATAGATTTTTAATTGGCCTTGTATGGCTCCGAGATTGTCTTTGGTTGAAACGGCTCAGAAATTATCCCGGAAAATCCAGTGCCTTGATTATCATCGGCGCTATCACCAGAGCCATTCGCCGTACTATCGATAGCCAACTCTGCAGCTGGTGTCTTGAGAACCGTTCCGCGCTTGTATTTCGTCAAAGGATTTATACCATTCCTGACTTCAAAATGTAAATGACATCCTGTAGAACGTCCAGCGCCAGCCATTCTAACCCCTCTCTTAATCCATCCACCTCCGATTTCAGCAATTTTTTGACCCTGCTTGACCGTCTGGCCCTCAGAAACATCCAAACTGCCTGCATATAAATGAGCATAAAGAGACATTGAGCCGTCAATGTGTTGGATTTTAATATTATTCCCATAACCTCCACCAGCATATGTACTACGGGAACTTGTTTCAAAGACACTGGTCACTACGCCGTCAGCAGCAGCAAAAATCGGAGTCCCGCAGGAATTGCCGATATCGACAGCTGGCGGAGTATAGCTATGCTTTCCCTGAGTAAGGATACCTGACACGGGAATTATAAATAACTTTTCTGCCGCTGCGAATGCCACCTGAGCTGCTTGTTTCGCAGCTGAAGCTACTGCACTTGTCGCCTTTTTAACAGTCGATGCTTTTGAAGTATTGGTAGATTTACTAGCCACAGCACCAACAGCAAGAGTTGTCGGAGCTACTCCGTTTGGCAAAATCAGATCCATGCCGACCTTCAAGGCCCCATCGGCTGGCAAATCGTTGAAATCTATTATTTGCTCATTGTCTGTCTTGTATTTCTGAGAAATAGCTGAAATATTATCTCCTTTTTTGACCGTGTATAAAACACCATCAATAGGAAGAATCTTCAATTCCTGATTCACTCGAAGAATGCTTCTAGTAGTCAAATCATTCGCCCATAAAAGAGTGTTTAAGGATATACCAAAATCGCTAGCCACCTTCATCAACGTGTCACCATCTTCTACTTTATAAGTAATGACGAGCTCCCTCCTCTGATCAATAACAACTGAATCGGTATCGGGAGGAGACACCTTAACCACATAACTATCCTGAGACACCATTAAATTTCCACTCTCTGGTCTGGTTGTATCTTTTTCCTCACCCGAAAAAATATCAACCAATTGATTCTTAACCCAATCGATAGGATTACTTGCACTACCAAAGATAGAATCTGAAGCTGCAAAAGCAACATTGAAAGAGGCAATAAACAAAAAGGCCACCATAATCAAATGAGCCACTATCATTGGACCACGTAAAATAGCGGTTTTTTGCCTTATCCCCCATAAAAACGCAAGAACTCCGTTTGGGCGGAGTGTAGGATCTGGCTTAAATACTTGGTATTTAGATTCGCTTGACTTTAATAGCGAATCATTGTTTGAAAATTGAGTACTAATTTGTTAGTCCTTTCTTCTTCGGTGGTCTAAAAATCATAAATTATCATAAATTACCGTCTGACCACCTTCTTAAATACTATCAAAAAATAGGTCGGCGGTCAACGAAAACAAGTAAACCTGTGGATAACTTTGAAGTTAAAAAATTGGTTGCAAGGTTACCATTCTGCACAAGCAAGCCTTTCAAATTATCCATCTATGATATAATGTGCACAACATGACTGAACTAGCACGAAACAAAAAGGCATATTTTGACTACGAAATTCTAGAAACATACGAGGCTGGCATAGCCCTGAAAGGATTCGAAGTAAAGGCCGTCAAAAACGGACGAATCAATATTTCCGGATCTTTTGTTTTGATCAGGGATGGCAAAGCCCAACTCTTGAACACCGACATCCCGCCCTATCAACCCAAAAACACGCCTGAAGGATATGACTCAAAAAGGACGCGGGATCTCCTACTCCATAAAAAAGAGATTGACATCCTCACCGGAGCCAGCCAACAAAAAGGCTTGACATTGGTGCCTCTTCGTGTTTACATTACTAGGAACCTTATCAAGCTATCTTTCGGTTTGGTGCGTGGCAAGCGACAACACGAAAAGCGAGAGTCCATAAAAAAACGTGAGGTCCAGAGAGAGATAAGGCGGCACATTTAAAATACGGGAGTGATCGGCTTCGACAGAGGCGTTATTCCATAAAAATCAAGTCGAGGATGTTTGAGTTCCCTCGTAAATCTTCCTCAGACAAATTTAACTGCAAATATTTTTG
>CAYHBU010000032.1:0-8275 GCA_964354925.1 uncultured Candidatus Saccharibacteria bacterium
GATAAATATGAAGGCGCGATGAATCTTGTTTCTCACGTGCCTGAATTCGTGGACCAGATCCGCATAGATGAGAATTTGGATTTGGATAAATTGATTAACCGATTAAAAATATGGTCGCCTGTGGTGACCGTATTTTATTTTGGTTTTTGAGTGGATATGATAGAATGGCTTTATGAAAAAGAAAAAACAAATTGTTATATATCAGTCTAAAACCGGAGCGATTGAGCTCCAATTGGACTTAGATAAGAATAAAGAGACATTGCGTTTAACTCAACAACAAGTTGCGGATATTTTTGATGTGCAAAAGGCAGCTATTTCCAAACATGTTAGAAATATTTTTGATTCAGGAGAGCTTTTGGAAAAATCAACTGTTTCCAAAATGGAAACAGTTCAAATGGAGGGAAAGCGTATGGTAGGACGCATTGTTGAATATTACAATCTTGATCTTGTGCTTTCAATCGGCTATCGGGTGAATAGTAAAAAGGCGACTGCATTCCGCCAATGGGCGACTAAAACTCTGCGCGCGCACATCGTAGATGGCTATACGATAAACAAAAAAAGGATTGCTCAAAATTACGAGACATTTCTCAAGGCGGTAGAAGATGTGAAAAAGCTTTTGCCTGTCGGCGGAGCGGTGGATGCAGGGAGCGCATTGGAGCTCGTGAAATTATTTGCGAATACATGGGTATCTCTTGATGCGTATGACAAATCAACTTTCCCCAAAAGCGGAGCGACAAAAAAACAAGTTAAACTCACGAGCTCTGATTTAAGCGAAGCTCTGCAAAAACTCAAACAAGAACTAATCCTGAAAAATGAAGCAACGGAACTTTTCGGATTGGAAAGACAGAGAGACAGTATCTCCGGGATTGTTGGCAATGCGTTTCAGGCATTTGGCGGAAGCGATGTGTATCCGACAGTAGAAGAAAAGGCAGCGCATCTTTTGTATTTCATGGTAAAAAATCATCCGTTTGTTGATGGCAATAAACGGAGTGGTGCGTTCACATTTGTGTGGTTTTTGAAAAAAGCTAATATCCTGGATATTTCTCGCATGACATCCGAGGCCCTTACTGCGCTCACTCTTCTTGTTGCTGAAAGTAATCCAAAAGACAAAGATCGTCTAGTTGGTCTCATTTTAATGCTCCTTAAAAAGAGCTGATTTTCGTCTGCCAGATCCGCATAGATGAGATTTTGGATTTGGATAAATAATCTTTTATCTGATCAATTTAAAAATGCCCCATTATGTTTACATTTTAGAATGCTCCGATGGGTCGCTATATGTCGGCTCGACCAATGATTTGGAGAAAAGGTTGTATCAGCACAATAACTCAAAATCCGGAGCGCATTATACGAAAATCAGGAGACCGGTCATCTTGAAGTATTCCGAGAAATCAAAAAATCTCAGCATGGCTCTAAAAAGAGAAGCTGAGATTAAAAAATGGAAGCGAGGAGAAAAACTAGTTTTGATCCAGTCTGCAAAATCAGTTAAAAAGAAAAACGACGGTCATTAGTCTTCTTGGCTATTTTATCTTTTTTATAGATAGTCGGCCTGATGCCTTTTGGTTTGGCATAGGGGACGTATTTTTTTGATTTCGTCTCGTCTTGCCAGACGTCCACTACATCATCTTTGTTTATTTTCGCGCCAAGAACCGCGAGCACTCCATTGACATAGACTTGCTTGTTTTTGATGAGCTCATCAGTCTCTCTGCGAGTTGATTTGTATCTTAATGCGAGATACTTATTGATCCGCATCGGGTAGGTTTGTTTTTCCATATGTGAGGAGTATAACACTGGGCGATAATTAAGCAATCACCAGGTCCTGGTTTTCAGATCTGTGGCCGCAGCGGTGCCGGCGACAAATCCGGTGGTCCAGCAGAGTTGAAGGCTGTATCCGCCCGATGGCCTATCGATATTCAGGACATCTCCGACTAGATACAGATTCGGAAAGAGGCGCGAGCTCATAGTTTTAAAATCTACTTCTTCCAATGCTATGCCACCACTGGTGATGATGGCTTTTTCAACGCCAAGCAATCCAATCACTTTCATGGGCATATCTTTGATTATTTTTCCAAGCTGGAGGCGTTGTTCTCGAGTGACGCTATGGCAAAACGTTTCCGGATCAATGCCGGACATTCCGATTACGACAGGCACGATTGCTGATGGTAGTAACGCGGTGAGACAATTTTTTAGTTGTTTATTACTCTGTTGTGAAAATATCTCTTGGACATTGAGATCCAGTTTGCCGTGGTCAAATTGTGGGAATATATCCAATGAAAGATGGACATCGCCATATTTGAGGAGCTCATTAATGTCTTTGCTTAGATTGAGTATTAAGGGACCGCTCAAACCAAAATGCGTGAAGAGAATTTTTCCTTTTTTCATTTCTTGTTTTTGGCCATTTTGGAAAATCTTTATCCGAGCATCATTTAGGCTGAGCCCCTGTAATTGTTTTACCCAATCATCTTCTATGGCAATTGGCACGAGAGCTGGCTCGGGCTTGATCACGGTGTGGCCCATTTCCTTGAGCCAGACAAATCCGTCTCCGGTTGATCCGGTTTCAGGGCGTGATTTGCCTCCAGTCGCCAATATGAACGACCTTGCTTTTATGATTTCTCCATTCTTGAGTTTAATTGCTATTATGGCGTACTTGTCTCTGACGAAATCCACGACAGGGGAGTTGGAAGTCACGGTGACTTTGCTCTCTTGCATATATTGCACGAGGGCGTCCCAGACTGATTTAGAATTATTACTCACTGGGAATACTCTGCCCCCTTCTTCTACTTTGGTTTCCATTTTTCGTGAATGGAAAAAATCCAAAGTTTCTTTCACACTCCATTGCGCAAATGGCGAGAATAAAAATTGATCACTGTCTTTGAATTTAGCAAGAAATTTCCGAGTATCCAGTTCGGCGTTGGTGAGATTGCATCTGCCACCGCCAGATATCAGAAGTTTTTTGCCAAGCTCATCATTTTTTTCGATGAGGATGACTTTAGCTCCCAACTCGGCAGCCCGTCCGGACGCCATCATACCGGCCGGTCCACCACCGATGACTGCTATGTCCCAGATTGTTTGAGTGTTTTCGCTCATGAATATAATCCTAAGGTTAATTTCTGCAATTGTCTATGGCAGGCGCGCCAAAAGCTTGATTTTAAGCTATCTTTTAGGCAGATTTACATACTTGACAGATTGCAAATAATAGTATATAATAATAGCAATAAAACTGCTCGTTGAAAACAAAAAATACACGGAGGTGCTTAGATGACAAAGAGAAAATATGCGGATTTTCAAGGGTTTTTATTTTCACAGAAAGACCTAATGACGAAGAATCAGGATAATCTGGTGGTGGATCCGGCGATTAAGCTGGATTTCTGCCATATGACATCCGTTCCTCCGTTCATGACGAAGATGGAGGATATCGTCAAGGAGCATAAGTGGTTTCTTGATGTGATAAGAAGGCAGAAGAGGCATGAGATCCAGATAGGTTTTGGTCTTCAGTCTCCGCCGGAAGATGCCACTGTAGCTGACATTGCTCGCCTCGAGGGGATGCTCATAGATCTCATGGGCATTGCCTATGAGATGGAGAATGTCTACGGAGGAGGCTTTGCCACTCCGGATGCTCCGTTGACAGAAAAGGGTAGGTGGCTCCTGAATGCGATGGCCGATGCCAACATAGTACTCGATCTCAGTCACGCTGGTCATCAGACCGCGCGGGATGCGATCGAGTATATCGTCAATAAAAATCTGTCTCTCAAGGTGGTGGCCACTCACACTGCGTGTCACGCGGTGTATGGTCACAGAAGAAATCTTCCGGACGACGTGCTGAAAGGCATTGCCGATCTCGGAGGAGTTATCGGGTTGGCGACTGCGACGTTCATGTTGCATTCGACTAACAATACGCTCGAGCCGTTCCATGATCATCTCCAGCATCTATTGAAGGTTGTGGGTGCTGATCATGTCGCGATCGGCACAGACGGCATTTATCGCACGATGGATGTCGAGGAGGGGCAGAAGCTCTTCCAGATGATGAAAGAGAAGATCGACCCGCGCGGGAATTTCCAGGCGCGGTATCCAGATCAGCCTCTCGAGATTAACAGGCCCGACAGGATCACGATCATCGAACGGGAAATGTCGATACATGGCATCTCTCCAGTGACAATCAAGAAGGTGATAGGGGAAAACCTCATCGGCTTCTTCTCGAGACTCTAAGAGTCGTCGAGGTAAAGCCCCAATCCTAATAAGGATTGGGGCTTTTGTTTTTTTTGTGGCCCATGTAGCGTGCTAAAAATCGGCGGTTTGCCGATTTCGCTTTATTGGCTTAAAATATACAGGACAAGATAAGTAATAAATTTTTTATGATTTTAACTTTGATATTATTTGTTGGGGGGTTTGCGCTATTGATCAAGGGCGCTGATTTTTTGGTGGATGGTGCGGCGTCTGTTGCCAAGAAATTTAATATCCCCAATATCGCAATTGGTCTCACTATTGTGGCTTTTGGCACTTCGGCGCCAGAGTTTGCAGTGAATGTGTTTTCCAGTCTGAGTGGTAAGACAGATATCGCTATTGGCAATATCATTGGTAGCAATATTGCCAACATTTTTTTGATACTTGGCATAGCGGCAGTGATTTATCCTTTGACGGTCGGAAGAGGCACGGCTTGGAAAGAGATACCGATGTCGTTGCTTGCAGCCACTTTGTTGGGATTTATGGCCAATGATATTTTAATTGATGGAGGTGTGAAAAATGTCATTACCAGGATTGATGGCTTGGTCTTATTGTCATTTTTCATTATTTTTATTTATTACATTTATGGCATAGCAAAATCTGGCAATGGCTTGCCGACAGAAGAAGCCAAGGAAATGCCGATGAGAAGGTCCGCCATTTTTATAATTAGCGGTCTTGTGGCGCTCGTGGTCGGAGGCAAGTGGATAGTCGATGGTGCGGTGGCTATCGCCGGATTTTGGGGTATTAGAGAATCGATAATCGGTCTGACGGTCGTAGCCGTAGGCACGTCTTTGCCCGAGCTTGCCACCTCTGCAGTTGCGGCATATCGGAAACATACAGACATCGCGATTGGCAATGTGGTCGGATCGAATATCTTCAATGTATTTTGGATTATGGGCATCAGCTCCATCATTAATCCATTACCGCTACAGCAAGGAGGTAATTATGATATTTTCGTGATGGCGCTTGCCAGCATCCTCCTCTTCACTTTTTTGTTTATCGGAAAAAAACACATCATAGAAAAATGGCAAGGAGTTTTATTTATAGGTATTTATATCGCCTATATCGCATCCCTCTTTTTGCTTTAAATCGGTTTGAATATGAAAAAACGTATTGAATTAAGTGACAAAAACATTGAATACACGCTGAAGTTGAGTAATCGCTCTAAAAGAGTGCGCCTCGCTATTTATTGCGATGGTAATTTTGTCGTCACTGCGCCACAAAGCGCGAGTCAGAATTTGATAGAGCAGTTCATTGTAAAAAAATCGCAGTGGATAATCGATAAGATTGCGCATTTTAAAAATTTCAAAGGTAGCGTGATCCCGCGAGGCGATAGGACGACATTTTTACAGCACAGGGATAAAGCGATGGCTATTGCTCAGAGCAGGATAGGATATTTCAATGAATTTTATGGATTTGGTTTTAACAAGATAAATATCAAAAATCAGAAAACTAGATGGGGGAGTTGTTCCAGGAGGGGGAATATCAATTTCAATTACAAAATAGCGCTTCTTCCGTCACGACTCGCTGACTATATTGTCGTCCACGAGCTATGCCATCTTGGAGAATTCAACCATTCGCAGAAATTCTGGAATCTCGTCGCCAAGACCACGCCAGATTATGTGGATATAAGGAAAGAATTAAAAAAGATAATGGTAATGAGTTGAGGTGGTAGTTTATCTGGCAACATAAGAGTGGTATAATGAGGAGAGCAAGTAATTAAAAGGTCCTTGATTAATAATTAATACTTAATGATTAACGCTCAACTTGTTAACCAGGAAATGTTAAAAGTTGATAGTTGATTATCGCGTAGATATGACACATTATATTTGTACCGGTGGTTGCGGAGCGGTCGTGGAAAAGCCTGGTGTTTGCCAAGCTATGGCTTGCCCAAAGCATGGTCAGCCATTCGAGCCTTGCGATTGTGCCGACAATCAGCATTATGGAAAGGTAAAGTCTCCAGCTGGCGCAAGCACAGTCCCTCCGGAAGAGGTAAAGCAAGAGAGTAAGTGGTGGCAGTTCTGGAAATAGTATCCTATGAATCCTTCCCGTCACAGTGGGAAGGATTTTAGTATCTGAGAAATATCTATGGATTTCTATCTATTTTTCATCTATCTTTTTGCCGGCATTGTGACGTTTTTTGCTTCTTGCGCATTTATTTTAGTGCCGCCGTTTTTGGGTGTAATCGGCAGATCTATCCAGTCGTCGCCAGATGGCGCGACGGATGCTCGTTCTGCAATCCTGAAAAGCACCATTTTTTACGTTTTGGGGTTTTCCCTAGTTTTTGTCTTGCTCGGGATAGGGCTAGGCTTTGTGGGCAAGATTTTATTATTCCAAGAGGTGATCCAAAGGGTGGGCGGTGTTGTCCTTGTCCTTTTGGGTCTTGTGATGATTGGAGTTTTCAAGAGTAGTTTTTTCTCAAAAAACTTAGCTATCAGATTGCCTAGCAAACTGTCGATCTATAAAAATTTCAATGCATTTTTATTGGGTGGAATATTTGCAATCGGCTGGTCGCCATGCACTAGTCCATTGCTCGGCAGTATATTGGTCCTAACCAGCTATTCGGGCACGATTTTTAAGGGGATAATATTTCTTTCTGCCTTTTCCTTCGGTGTTTCATTGCCATTCATATTCGTTGCCCTGTTTTTTGGGCAATTCAGTAAATTTTTTGAAAAAGCGGAAAGATTTAGCAGGGGCATTTCTAACTTCTCCGCCATTTTTTTGATAGCGATAGGAATTCTAATTGCGAGCGGAAAATTTTATACTATAGCAGAATATTTTTTCTAAATTAAAACTCCTGGCATTATGCCAGGAGTTTTAATTTAATGTTTTATAGCGTTGAATTGTATCTTTCGAGGATTTCCTTCACTTTATTGAGGACTTCTGTCGGAGTGTATTGGGCTTTGATGAGATATCCAGCGGCTCCTGATTTGAGGCCTTTTTCTACATCTTCCTCGTGGCCGAGATTGGTGAGTAGTATCACTGGTATTCCCTTGGTCATATCCTGTTCTTGAAGTTTGGCCAGCACCTCATAACCATCCATTTGGGGCATGATAATATCAAGAAGTATCAAATGAGGGTGTCTCTCGGTGGCTATTTGCAATCCTGATTCGCCGTCATTTGCCACTATGACATTGTAGCCTGCGCTCTTGAGACGAGTGGCGAAAATATCTACCAAAAACTTATCATCCTCAACTAGTAATATTGTTATATCTTTTGGCTCCATATTTGTATATTTAATATCTATATTATATCACAAAAAGAATGGTATTCAAATAATCGCAAAATATAAAAGGAGCTTTTGTTCCAATTTGCACTATTTTTAATTTGTGATAAAATTTTTTCATAAAATATAATTAATTAAAAAAGAATGCAATAATGATTTTGCCTCCCGGAATAAATAAAGGAACGGCGGACAAAATCAACTATCATCCCCAACCAGGTAGTAGAAATTCGATTATTTTTGTTTTATTGTTGGGTTTAAATTAGTTTACCTTATTAATTTTTAATAATTTCCAGATGATGATTTTTCTTTGCCACCAAGGTGGCGATCGAATTTTCACTACCTGGCTAAAAGAGTTGGTTCCAAAAAAAGTTTTTTTTACCAAGGGCGTGGGCGTGCACAAAGAAAAATTAACATCGTTTGAGATGGCCTTGAGAGATGCGGGTATTGAGAAATTCAATCTCGTGACTGTATCAAGCATATTTCCTCCTCTTTGCAAGAAGGTGAGCAGAGAAGAAGGACTTAAAGATATGCAGCCCGGCCAAGTGGTTTTTTGCGTGATGAGTCGTAATGAGACCAATGAGCCTAATCGCTTGATTGCTTCATCTGTCGGCGTGGCTATCCCGTCTGAGAATGGAACTTACGGATACTTGTCTGAGCATCATTCATTTGGAGAAACTGATACCAAGGCGGGCGAATACGCAGAAGATTTGGCAGCGTCTATGCTTGCGACTACATTGGGCGTAGAGTTTGACCCCAACCAGTCATGGGATGAAAGAGAGCAGTTATACAAGATGAGTGGCAAGATCGTTAAGTCCTCTAACATAACCCAAA
>CAYHBU010000033.1:0-8272 GCA_964354925.1 uncultured Candidatus Saccharibacteria bacterium
CTGGTTTTAATTCTTTTATTTTTTCCACCCATTCCGGTTTTCTAATCCTGTCCGGTTGTAATACTGGGATATTATGCTGTTGCGCCAATATCTTGGTGGGTGGAGAAGTCATGGTTTGATTCCTACCGACAGGCCTGTCTTGGTTTGCTACGACGGCAATCACTTCTATGAAATCGGATTTGATTAATGAATCGAGGGCGGCGAGTGAAAACTCGGGAGTACCCATAAAAATTGTTTTTATTTTTGCCATATTATTTGGTTTTTTCCGGGGGTTTTATTATCCAAGCTTCTTTCGCTTTATCTATGAAGAGTACGCCATCCAAATGATCAGTCTCATGCTGGAATGCGTGAGCGAGAAGTCCCGAAGCTTTTATTTTAAATTTTTTACCGTTTTCGTCAAATGCTTCTATTTTTGCGCTGACTGACCTTCTGACATTGCCATAAATCCTGGGCAAAGATAAACAGCCCTCTTCCATGAGCGATTTTTTGAAAGACTTGTTTAGGGTGGGGTTAATGAATACAAGATGATCTTTGCTTATTTCGGGAGACAATATGAAGAGGCGAATGTTATTTCCGACCTGGGGAGCGGCCAAACCTACGCCTTCTTTGATTGATTGTAGGGTTTCCTGCATATTGCTAATAAGTTTTTTGAGTTCAGGGTCGCTAAAATCTGTCACTTTTTGTGACTTTGTCCTGAGTATTTTATTGTCTGGACCAATTTGTAATTTAAGGATCATATATGATGTGTAAGATTATAACCCATTTTTTATAAAAAAACCGCCTTAGCATTGTGCTTCGGCGGGAACAGTTGAGCTGCTCAGGCTTTATTATTGTTTCATCGTCCAGCGGAAGCGGGCTTTATAGAGGAACCACTGCCTCCGTTCATTCCGCCACGTATCAACTGCGCTTCCCATGTCTTGACGATTAATCCTTGTTTACTGATCTTCACTATCTGACCGATCTTGTCGCCTGATCCGGGACTAGTACTAAATCCGCAGCCGGATAAACCCGAAAGAGAAATCAGCACCAGAAGTACAGTAAGAAATTTTGATGTCATGCCATGCCCCCCTTTGACCACGTTTTTTATGTGCTACTACTATATAACTGCAGTATAGTATAAAATTACTAATTTGTCAATTTGTTGCATGGTGCATTCAACTCTGAAGTGCAACACCTGTTAGCTCGTAGAACACCTCATAACAAGGGACAGGAAGATGGCATGGATGCTGATTGGAATCCACCGCACACTGTTTTTGAAAGCATGATCTCCTCCGTAAGGGTAGAGGAGAATGACGCTTATGCTGCTGGCTACAACAATGCCAGAAGCAACGTAAAGAAATAGTGATCCTCTCTGTTGCCCCAAAACCCGAAGAGATAAAATCTCTTCGGGTTTTTTATTTTGAGTTTAAATCAGCGACACCGGATCCACGTCGATGTACCAATCTTTGCTGGGGACGATGCTCAAAACCTGATTTCTTTCTTTGATACTGAAATTTGTTTTCAAGATGATATTGTAGATGTATTTGCTCTTGATACGAGGTATGAATCCTGTATTGGGTCCTAATATTGCGCAACTTTTCTCGTTATTGGTTGATTTAATGATGTTGTCGCATTGTTTTTCTATTAGCTCTGCAATTTTTTGTGATTGTGAATGCGCTAATTTAGGATCGATATGTTTGTGGGTCAATTTAATAAGTTGCATAAAGGGCGGATATCCAAGGGCTCGTCTAGTATCTATTTCGCCATTATATAAAGATTCGAAATCCGACCTGAGTGATTTTTTGAATATTTCTTGGTCGGGCTTGAATGTTTGCAGAATTACGGGAGTTTTATCGTCTTTTCTGAAATCTTTCATTTGGTTGACGATTTGATACATCCTTTCATCGGTCCGGAACTCTGGTAGATTCAAGATAGTGTCTATACTCAATATCGCCACGAGGTCAGCCTTGATGGGAATTTTATTTAGCATCATTTGCGTGCCAAGCAAGATATTGATTTTCCCGGACTGGAAATCTTGCAATGCTGACTTGAGGTCTCGTGAAGACAGTATGGTTTCTGCGTCGATGCGTTTTAGTTTTAAATCGGGAAAAGCATTTTTGATGACCTCCTCGGCTTTTTGTGAAGCGATACCCGAGTATTTGATTTTTAATCCGCCACATTTCGGACAGACATCAGGAGCTTTTCTGAAGGTGTTGCAATAATGACAAACCAGTTGTTGGTTGGCGCTTCTAATCTCTTTATGGAATACCATTGGCGCGTCGCAATTCTGGCATTTGATAGTGAAACTGCATTCTTGGCAAAATATGAATGTGCCATGGCCTCGTCGATTGATAAAAATTACGGCTTGGCCATTTTCTTGTTCGATCTTTTGCAGAGAGGATTCCAAGTCTTCAGAAATGATATAGTTGTCTTTCTTGAGCTCGTCGCGCATATCCACTATCAAGCTATTCGTGAATCCCGGTTCTGTATCTGGCTTTATGATTTGATATTCGTTTTGCTTGGCATGGAAATAGCTTTCAATTGAGGGCGTGGCGCTGGATAATATTATTTTTGCATTGTGAATATCTGCCAATTTCAAAGCGCATTCGCGACTATTGTAGTATGGTCTGGCGTCCCAGGATTTGAAATTTTGGTCTTCTTCTTCGTCTATTGCGATGAATCCTAAATCGTAGAATTTTAAAAAAACGGCAGATCTGGTGCCGATTGCAACCAGAGCTTCACCTGTAGCTATTTTGAACCAGATATCAAAATATTGCCTCGGAGTCAGGTCGGTGGTGAAAAACAATACTTGATTTTTGTCGATGTGTTTCACGATGTAATCGTTGAAAAGTGAAGCATTGATATAGTCAGGAAAAAGAATGATAGATTGCTTTTTCTGCTTGATGGCGGATACTATCTCCTTGCGGTACTCCTCGTATCTTTCTTGCTTGTTCAGCGTGCAAAGAATTGGAGTTTTCTTGTCTGCTTGTGGCACGTCTAGAGATTTGAAATCTGCTAATTCTTTGATGGGTCTTTTGGCTTTCAATATCTTTTCAGGCAGGATGGTTTTTAGGGCAAGCCCCAATGGAAGGAAGTAGTAATCCGCAAACCATTTGAAAAATGTAAAATCTGCATCGGAGAAAATGGGGTATTTTGACGTGATGCCGTCAATCTTCTTGATTGTGAACGACATATTCTTGAGTTCAATTTTTTCAGTGTCTATGTTGTTGGATGACAATATGAGGGCGGGGACTGATCTGTTGCGTAGGCTGACTAAAACAATAGATCCACGGCTTAATGGTTCGTTAGAAAAATACGTCAAGATTTGGGGATGCTCACGGGGTATATTGACCGCTGGTATTGCTTCGATGATAAACATATTGGTCAATGATGATTTGTTGATTACCTCCATATTAACAGGTATTATATGTGAGTCAAAAGAATTGATCCACAAAATGAAAGTTGAGATATTGGGAGTAAAAATTGATAATTTATCTCTAGAAGAAGCTGCCCAAAAGGTAGGATTTTTTTTGTCGGGTCCAAAAAATAATCTGATTGTCACTCCCAATCCAGAAATGGTGGTTAGGGCGCAAAAAGACTTGACCCTTAGAAATATCTTGAATTCGGCAGCACTTTCCATACCCGATGGTATTGGATTGGTTTTGGCTTCTAGATTTTTGAAAAATCCAATCAAGAAAAAGGTTCCTGGTGTGGATTTTATGGAAGAAATCTGCAGGATTGCGTCTGCGAAGGGCAAGTCCGTCTTTTTGTTGGGGGCTCAAATTGGCATAGCAGGAAAAGCCTGTGAAAATTTGAATGAAAAATTTCCGGATTTAAAAATCGCAGGACACCTCGATGGTGATTTTGATCTTGAATCTTGTTTCCAATTAGTCAAAATGGCATCTCCAGACATTTTATTCGTTGCGCTCGGAGCCCCAAAGCAAGAAAGATGGATTTTTGAAAATCTAAACAAACTAGAATCCGTAAAACTGGCTATGGGGGTTGGCGGAGCGTTCGATTTTTTATCCGGGAAGACAAAAAGAGCACCTTTATGGATGCGAAAGATTGGCCTCGAATGGTTTTGGAGATTGATAATAGAACCGAGGAGAGCCAAGAGAATTATTGACGCAGTCATTGTTTTTCCTGTAATATTTGCATACTCTTTTTTGGTTAAAGATCAGCATTAATGATATAATAAGATAAATAAAGCATCTTATTTTTTAAAAAAATGATTTCATTGCCACAATTAATTAAGAAACCCGTTTTTATTGCGGGATCGGTGGGAGCTGTTTTGATTTTAGGATTAGGTGTTTGGTATTTTTCTGGCGATGACAACTCGCTCTATGAATTTGCAGTGGTTAAAAAAAGTGATTTGCTGCAGGAGGTCAGTGTGACAGGCAGGATCAAGCCGGCAGAAGATGTGTCGCTTGCATTTGAAAAGAATGGAAAAATATCAAAGATTCACGTTGATGTCGGTGATAATGTGGCTATCGGTCAGAAGCTTGCCAGTCTTGAAAATTCGGATGTTGAAGCCCAACTTGCTCAAGCTGAGGCTGGAGTAGATAGCGCAAAAGCATCATTGCTCCAATATCAGGCAACTCTTGAGAGGGAGGAGGTAAAATTGGATGAATTGAAGTCTGGAACTAGGACGGAAGAAATCGATATTTTGGAGGCAAAGGTTTCAAGCGCTCGGAAGACATTGAGTGATACTGAAATCAGTTTATTGAACGTAGAGAAAAAGGCGGAAACTGATCTGACTAATCTCTACGGCGATATTGATGACATCTTGAATGACGCTTATGCCAAAGCAGAGGATGCTGCCAATAAACAAACCGATGAATTATTTAATGATGATTTGAGCAACTCCCCATATTTGAGTTTTATAACATCGAATACGCAAGCTGAGACCGACGCTGAGTCAAAAAGAGTTGCAGCTACGGCTTCTCTCAAGAGTTTCAAGGCTGACATTGTGACTTTGCCGATCTATCAGATAGGTTTGGATAATCTACTGGTGAGATCACAGGAAGAGCTTGGCGTTGTCAGGGATTTCTTGATCAAGACAAGCGATGCTTTGAATGGAGCGACTAACTTATCCCAAACAAACATTGCTTCTTACAAGGCTAATATTTCGACTGGGCGTACTAATGTTAATACTGCAATCTCCAATATCACTGCTCAGCAACAACTGATATCTGGCCAAAAAAATACAAATCAAAGCAATATTTCAGCTTCTCAGTCACAAATAAATACGGCAAAAAATTCTTTGATTGTTGCCGAGGCAGAATTGAATCTCAAGAAAGCTGGCGCCACATCCCAGCAGATTGCAGCTCAAGAAGCGCAAGTGAGTCAAGCTAAAGCGAATATTGCCGCAGGGCAAGCACAGGTGAAACAAGCAGAGGCCAATGTCAGGAATAGTCGCGCTCAACTCGTCAAAACAGTCCTGTATGCGCCGATAAACGGGGTAGTCACCAAACAAAGCGCAACTATAGGTGAAATAATAGCGGCTAATAGCCCCATTATTTCAATAATCAGTAAAAATCAATATGAAATAGAGGCCAATATGCCCGAAGCCGATATTGCCAAAATACGTATCGGAAACTCTTCGCGCGTGACCTTGGACGCCTATCCAGACGTCACGCTGGAAGCCAAGGTGACGGCCATTGATCCGGCAGAAACCATAATCGAAGGTGTTGCTACCTACAAGATAACTCTTCATTTCATAAGCGAGGACGATAAGATAAAATCTGGAATGACGGCCAATATAGATATTCTATCTGACAAGAAGGAAAATGTTATTTCTATCCCCCAGAGAGCGGTCACGACGAAAAATGGTGATAAATTTGTCAGGGTATCGGTAAATGGAGCAATAAAAGAAATAACAGTGACTACCGGCATCAAGGGATCTAATGGTTACATAGAGGTGACTAACGGACTGAACGAAGGGGATCAGGTCGTTATTTTCTCAAAGGAAAAATAAAGAGCATTAAGCCCGTTGGTTCGTCTGCTGGGTTGCTAACTGAAATAAATTCATAAATCAATGGCGCTTATAGAGGTGAAAAATCTTGAAAAGGTTTACTCTACGGAAGGCGTAGAAACACCCGCTCTTCAGGGTGTTTCTTTTGAGATTGAACGAGGCGAATTCGTGGCAATTATGGGTCCTTCTGGATCCGGTAAGTCCACCCTGCTCCATATCCTTGGATTTTTAGACAAGCATACGAATGGCATTTATAAATTTGATGGGAAGACGCTGGATGATTATCCGGAGTCCGAACTGGCTCATGTCAGAAATAGGAAGATGGGATTTGTATTCCAATCTTTTAATCTGTTGCCTCGTTCGACTGTGCTTGAAAATGTAAAATTGCCACTTTTGTATTCTGATATAGAGGAATCGTTGTGGGACGAGATGGCGAAAAAAGCGATTGAAGACGTCGGACTCTCGCATCGTGCCCATCATAATTCCAGTCAGCTTTCTGGTGGTGAAAAGCAGAGAGCGGCGATTGCTAGGGCGCTTGTCAATAACCCACAGGTCATCTTTGCCGATGAGCCTACGGGAAACCTTGATTCTAAGTCTGGAAAAATGGTCATGGAGATAATCCAGCGCCTAAATGAAGAAAAGGGCCACACGGTCATATTAATTACTCACGAGACGTATACTGCAGAACACGCTCAGAGGATCATCAGGTTGCGAGACGGAACAATAGAGAGTGATGAAAAAGTCTTCCATCGACATGCTAGTGATGATTTCGTAAAATAATCCTCCACTACTAAAGCTATGAAAAAAATAGATTTTATAAAAGCCTTAATGAAGAATCCCGGTAGTGTCGGCGCTCTGATACCGAGCTCTAAATTCTTGGCTGAAAAAATGGCAGAGCTTTCCGACTTGAAAGATGCCAGATGTGTTATTGAGTTTGGCGCAGGAACTGGAGTGATAACTAAAAAAATATTATCCGAAATGCCACTCAATTCGATCCTTTTTTGTTTTGAAATCGATAAGGATCTTGTAAAAATTTTAAATAAGAATATTAAAGATGATCGGGTAAGGATTATCCATGATAGCGCGGAAAATTTTCCTAAATACATCCCTGAATCATGTTCAGAATGCGTAGATAGAATCATCTCTGGATTGCCGCTCGCTCTTTTATCGAAAGAAGTTCGAATCAGGATATTGAAACTATCCGAGAAACATCTGAAAGATGATGGTATATTTGTCCAGTTTCAATATTCTTTGGCTAACCTATCTGATTTCAAAAAACTTTTTCCGAGCATAACTATTAATTTTGAGTTATTGAATATTCCGCCAGCTTTCATCTATGTCTGCAAAAAAATACTAAGAGCATCGAAGAAGAAGATAGAATTCAATATCCCGGGAGATGTAGAATTGTCTAGAAAATTAGCCCTAGAAAAAATATCCAACGATGAAAATTAAACACAGCTTGAAAACAGCGATTGCCGGCTTGAAAACCAATAAAATGAGGGCGGTTTTGACTATACTGGGCATTGTCATAGGTATCGCGGCTATCATGTTGATAATGTCCATCGGCAAAGGTGCTGAAGGATTGATACTGAATGAGTTGGGCGGTATGGGCGCAGAAACTATAGTCATCAGGCCCGGGAAGGAGCCGACTGGACCGTCCGATGCGGCTCAGGCTTTGTTTTCTGACTCTTTGAAGAAGCGAGACGTTGAAGCATTGAAAAATAAAAACAACGTGCCTCATCTGGTAGATATAGCTCCGGTAGTGATCGTGAGTGGCAGCGTGTCTTATCTTGGAGAGACTTATAGGCCGACTATTTTTGGTTGGTCTGCGGAGATGTTGGGCAGGATGTTGAATACTGTTCCCAGGGAGGGATATTTTTTTACTGAGGGCGACATCAAACAACAAGCTCCAGTCGTTGTGATAGGTTCAAAAGTCAAAGATGAGCTCTTCGGAGACTCGGACGCTGTCGGAGAAAATATAAAAATAAAAAATAAGAATTTCAGGGTTGTAGGCGTGATGCCCAAAAAGGGTCAGGCGACCTTATTCAATATTGATGAGTCTGTGGTGTTGCCATACACTACGGCGCAAACATATCTTGCAAGCGTTGATTATTATCACGAGATAATGATAATGGCTGAATCTCCTGAATTGGTAGACAGGACTGTTGCTGATGTGAAAACTACGCTTCGCAACTTGCACAATATTACAGACCCCGACAAAGACGATTTTAACGTTGTCACTCAAGAGGGGTTGATAAATCAAATCCAGAATATCATAGGAGTTCTGACAGCATTTTTATCTGCGGTTGTAGCTATAGC
>CAYHBU010000034.1:0-8199 GCA_964354925.1 uncultured Candidatus Saccharibacteria bacterium
CAAAATGATTTTTAACAACTAAATTGGGAGGTGTCGCATGATGATAGAAAATCATTATATTTTATTGATTGTTTCTCTGTCTTTAACTTGCTCAGGGATGTCACTAATATTTCCTGCCTACTGTAACGCTACTGCGAGATTTTTCGGGATGGTGGCAATATTGACTGCGGGTATAATAGTAGGCGTCGTAGCGGGGTCTAGGCACATAGGTGTCCCAGCCAACATAGACAGCATCGCACGCTTCCAAGAACTCCAGATCATTAAAAGGCTCGATCGTTCCTTGTCGATTGTGAAGTCGATCGAAGATAATGACGAAAGAATCGTGAAAGATGTTCCAGAACATGTCTTGATGGGGGAGGTGTTTATGGTCAATGCAGACGGGACTGTCATTGTCTTGAAAAAAACAGCTCCGCCAGTCAACGATGGTCAGGAGTAGGACAGCATCAATATATAAAACGTAAGTCTACTTATAGCTCCTAAACAATTCAAACTGGAGGGGTAAAAATGGTATCAATATCATGGTTTGTATTAGTATTGTTAACACTCGGGGTAGCATCTGTTGTGATTGCAGCAACTATCATTGGGAAAAATAGAATTCCGTCATTTATTGTCATCATGCTCCTGTGGGCCGGCATCATGATGTTGATGGAAGGCTATGGAACCACCAAAAAAATAAATCACCTTGGCACACCAATAACATTCAATGACCTGCAAAAAAATAATGCCTACAAGATAGTCAGATTGATTGATAGCACTTATATGTTGATACAATACGAAGACAACGAACCAAAATTCATAAAGAACATGCCGAAAGAGCTTGCGGATATGGGGGAAGGCGCGATATTTGAGATAAAGGACATCCCGTCAGTGACCAATGGCGAAAAATTCATTGTTCCGATATTGCATCCGCACTAAAAAGCATGGGGACTTGCAAGGATAAAATAAAAACCGCACGTAAAACGTGCGGTTTTTTTATTTATTTTTTATTATTGTTGTTGGCCTGGTGAGTATATATGCGCCGACGCAAAGAGCAGTCAGAATCAGCAAGACCCTAACTATTGTATAAGGAACCATATAAATACTACTACCAAAGGTGATTCCCATTGAAATGACTGCTACAATCTTAGCTTTCTTTGGGATACTTCCATTTTCATACCAATTCTTAAGATATTCCCCAAAATACTCATTATCCAACAATTTGTCATGCAGTCGCTTGGAACTGCGCATAAAACATCCGGCAGCTAGGATTAAAAATGGGGCAGTGGGCAAGAGGGGGAGAAAAACTCCCAAAATAGCTAAGCCAATAAAAAAATATCCCAATGCAATCAAAGCCAATCTCTTGGCGTTTTCCACATAGCCTCCTTATTTTTGAATTTCAAAGAACGATGGTTGTCTTATTTTTTGAAAGCCTAATCAATTATTCCGCAAAACGCAAACTCTTTGCTTGACACAAGAACATTTTATTGTATCCTGAACAAGAGAATAGGTAGTCTTGTTTTTTAACAATTAATGACGGAGGTGATCTATGGGTACTGCCACTAGCTTGGACCGTTATGCGCAACTTATCGACAAACTAGCGGAACATGGAAGCAATAATTTCATTAACAACAGCTCTCCATTGCATTCGGCTATAATCATCAGAAAAATTTTTGACCAAGCCAAAGGCGTGGTATATATCGCGACAGATAATTTCAGACCTGATATATGGGACAACGCCCGAATCAGTCTCAAAAACGCAATAGCTTCATTCATGAGAGGAGGTACTGAGAGTAGTGTAGAAATCCTGTTAAAGCCACAACAAATGCGCGCCAGAGAAATGGTAATCATTGAAGGTGATTCCGATAAGGGATTATTCGCAAGACTGAAATCACTGATCGGCTTGAAAAAACTTCAGACGGACGTCGAACCATCTCCAGCGGGACCACAAAAGATAATCAGGACGAGACTGTTTGACGACGAAGGCTTTATCGCTTATCTAATCAAAAAATATCCCCACAAAATCGCTATCTATACAACAGATGAGGCCATAAGCAATTTCATGGTGACCGCTACGAAACTTGATGGATTGGCCGTACGATACGAAATAGAACCGAAACTCAACGATCCAGACGATGCGATCATCGCAACGGCAAGTTTCAACGATATAGAAGTAAGTGAAAATCTCATAGATTTTTTTGAGAAATGTAAACACATTTTCACGAAGATTACTTAGATAGTCAAATATCCCAAGCGGCCAGTCAAAAGACTCGGCCGCTTTTTTGTCTTTATGGGCCACATTCAAACATTTAAAAATACGGCTTCAATCTCAATCGAAAAGAGCAAAACCATAAATCAAATATCTCGGATCAATAAGCTTGAATTATCACAAAAAGTAGTGTATTATCTACTATCAAATGAAAAACGCCAAACACCAATCAGACAATCAGATTGTCATTCGCGGGGCGAAGGTTCACAACCTCAAGAATATTGATTTGAATATTCCGCGAAATAAGCTTGTCGTTATCACTGGCCTTTCCGGATCAGGCAAATCTTCTCTTGCCTTTGACACGATTTACGCCGAAGGACAAAGGCGATACGTAGAATCTCTCTCGTCTTACGCGCGCCAATTCTTGGGCGTGATGGACAAACCGGAAGTCGATAAAATAGAAGGACTGAGCCCAGCAATCGCAATTGACCAGAAAAGCGTCTCCGCCAATCCACGTTCGACTGTCGGCACCGTCACTGAAATATATGATTACCTCAGGATACTTTTTGCCCGTATCGGCAAACCTCATTGTCCGAATTGTGGAAAAATAATATCCAAACAGAATGCGACCCAGATAGTCGACAAAATTTTAGCTCTCAAAAAGGGGGAGGAGATCGCCATCCTCGCTCCGATCGTAAAAGATAAAAAAGGCGAACACAAAAATGTCATCGAACTCATAGAAAGATTCGGATACCTGAGAGCGCGCATCGATGGACAGATCCACAAAATAGAAGATGCGAAAAATCTGCAACTAGACAAAAATAAAAAACATAAAATCGAAGCGGTCGTCGACAGATTCTTGATTGGTTTAGACATTGAGAGGTCTCGCATCGCCGATTCATCAGAAAAGGCCCTGAAACTCGGTGAGGGGGCTTTGATCATCTCCATTAAAGACGGCCAAGATCTGATGTTTTCCGAAAAATTCGCTTGTAGGGATTGTGGTATTTCATTGCCAGAAATAGAGCCGAGGATATTTTCTTTCAATAGCCCTCATGGCGCTTGCGAAAAATGCACCGGCCTTGGCAAACTATTGATAGTTGAGCCTGATTTGGTGATTCCCAATCCAAACCTCACACTAGCCGAAGGCGCAATCAAACCATGGGGTGGCATAGAAGGCTGGCATTTTGAGAAAATCCAAGATCTTGCCGAGCATTACAAGTTTTCAATCAATAGCACGTTTAAAGACTTGCCACAAACAATACAAAATCTGATCTTGAATGGCGAACAAACTCCGGGCGGACATACGCATTTTGAAGGCGTCATCCCATATCTTGAAAGGAAGTGGAAAGAAACGGAGTCGGACTGGACTCGCGGTGAAATCGAAAAATATATGATTGTAAAAGTCTGCCCGACCTGCGATGGCAAGAGACTCAAAAAAGAAACCTTATCGGTATTAATCGGCGACAAAAATATCTACGACATCACGTCCCTAGATATTGCCGAATCAGTAAAATATTTTACAGAATTATCAAAGAATAAATCCCTAAATGCGACAGAACAAAAAATCGCATCCCCATTGATCAAGGAGGTTCTTGGGCGCCTACAGTTCTTGATGGATGTCGGACTCGAGTATCTGACATTGGGCAGAGAATCAGAAACGCTCTCCGGCGGAGAAGCCCAACGCATCCGCCTTGCCACGCAAATCGGCTCTCAACTCGTCGGCGTCTTGTATATTCTGGACGAACCATCAATCGGACTCCACGCCAGAGACCACCATCGACTCATCAAGACTCTGAAAGAACTTCGCGACCTAGGCAACACTGTTTTGGTAGTGGAACATGACAAACAAACCATCCTAGAAGCGGACTGGATCATAGATATCGGGCCGGGAGCAGGAAAACATGGTGGCAATGTGATTTTTGAAGGCACACCGAGTCAGCTCAAAAAAGCTAAGACCCTCACCGCGGAATATATATTCGGAAAAAAAGACATCCGAAGGCCCAAAAAATTTGCCGTTAAGGACACTGATAAATTCATAGAAATTATCGGCGCGACTGAAAACAACCTCAAAAATGTAAATGCTAAAATCCCGTTGCAAAAATTCGTCTGCATCACCGGCGTTTCGGGATCTGGCAAATCGACATTGATTGATGACATCTTGGCGAAATCACTACGCCGAGAATTTTATGGCGCCAAAGAAATCCCAGGAAAACACAAAGAAATAAAAGGAGTGGAAAATGTTGATAAGATAATCTATATCGACCAATCTCCGATCGGCCGCACACCGAGATCAAATGCTGCAACCTACACAGGAATCTTCGGACCGATCCGTGATCTTTTCTCTCAAACCCAAGAAGCGAAAATCAGGGGATACAAGCCAAACAGATTCAGTTTCAATCTCAAGGGAGGCAGATGCGAATCTTGCGAAGGCCAGGGATATAAAACGATAGAGATGCATTTTTTGCCCGACGTATACGTGGAATGCGAAGAATGCCACGGAACTAGATACAACAAAGAGGTTTTGGAAATAGAATATGGCGGAAAAAATATCGCCCAAGTATTAAAAATGACCGCGGAAGAAGCTTCGGCATTTTTCAAAAATATTCCAGCGCTTTACGAAAAATTAAAAATCATCAATGAGGTCGGATTGTCATATATAGAACTCGGCCAACCGGCTCCGACATTGTCGGGTGGTGAAGCCCAACGCATTAAACTCGCGACCGAGCTTATGAGAAAGGCTACCGGCAAAACTTTATACATATTAGATGAACCAACCACAGGACTGCATTTTGAAGACATCGCAAAATTAATGAAGGTTCTACATAGGCTCGTAGATATGGGAAACTCTATTTTGGTCATTGAACACAATCTTGATATCATAAAAAATGCTGATTGGATCATAGATGTCGGCCCGGAAGGCGGACGCAACGGTGGCACCATCGTCGCCGAAGGCACCCCGGAAGACATCGCAAAAATCAAAACCAGCTACACTGGACAATTTTTGAAAAAGGAAATATCTAGAATTCTATTCTAAAGTGCAACATCGTCTTTTTTAAATCATACTGCACTCGTGGGTAGAATATAGCTACCAACTCTTGACAATCTCTCCCGAATATGACACCTTGCATATAATCTCAGTTTTGATTGTTTTTTTTAAAAAAAGGGGGTACATATCAATGTGTGATTTCATCTCTTGGATTAAAAAAGATGGCGCCATATTTTATCTCACAGACAAAGAAGTGTTCTCGGAAGAAGGAGAAAAGAAGTTAAAAGGGTGCCTGCACAATGATTTCATAGGCCATGGAGCTATCAGAGAATTCTGGCATATAAAAGGCGGAACTGACCATGAAGTAAGAGATTTTTGGAACACGGAAAAACTGCCCAAAGAGCTTGCTGAAAAGTTAAAAAGCATTGAAAGCTTTGACGCGCACTGGAGCAGAATGCTTAAAGAAGGTTATTTCCAAAATGATGATCTTCGCTACATCATAGAATACGCTCCCGACACATGGAAAGAGAGGGCAAAAAGATTGCTTAAATAATCCAAACCGGCTGACCATAAGGTCAGCCGGTTTTTCTTTTTTGAAACTTAATGTAAAATACAATAATGAAACGTATCGCTGTAAAAATAGTCCCAAATGCCAAAAAGGAGGAAGTTGTCAAAGAAGGCGAAAATCACTTTAAGATAAAGGTTCGCGCGCCGGCTTTTGAGGGAAAAGCCAATGAAGCGCTGATTGAAGTTTTATCGGAATATTTTGACATTCCCAAAAGCAGAATTAAAATAGACAAGGGATTATTGTCAAAAAATAAAATTGTAGAGCTCGATATTTAATCATATTTAAATTACAAAATTCTTACTCGGCAGACATTTTTGAAGACACGCATAATTTCCTGCCTGCCGGCAGGCAGGTCTGCTGAAAACTTGCTCAGTTCTCGCGCCGCCGCGCTGCGAATGGTCTCAAAAACATCAGCCTTCGACGAATTTCGTAATTATTCTAGACAGCCATGGAAGAAATAACAACAAAAACAATAGACGGTGTAGCAATACACGGAGATTTTTATAAAAGCGCTCATCCGGATCATCCTGCGGGATTATTGCTGCACATGATGCCGGCCACCAAAGAATCCTGGTCTGATTTTGCCCAAAAATTAAATGTCAATGATTTTCACGCGCTTGCGATAGATTTCAGGGGTCACGGCAAATCAATCTTGAAAAATAACAATAAAATAGATTATCATCATTTTAGCGATATCGAGCACCAGAAAAAAATCAATGACATCGAAGCCTCATTTTACTTTCTGAAACATAATGGCATATATCAAAACGAGACTTTCCTTGCCGGTGCTTCTATCGGAGCAAATCTGATACTACAATACATGTCACAATATCCGGAAATAAAAGCTGGCATAATACTATCTCCCGGGTTAAACTATAGGGGCATAGAACCTGAGCAATCCGTCAAAAAAATTACTGCCGACCAATCAGTATTTTTTATCGCTTCCGAAGACGATAAATATTCGGCAGAAAGCGCTAAAAAACTATACGAAATCGCTTCGTGCCAAAAACAAATAAAAATATTGCCATCGGGCGGACACGGGACAGATATGTTCATCGCTCATCCAGAGCTAATAGACGAAATCATTAACTGGGTCAAAAATATTTATAAGTAAAATGGCGGCAAACCGTAAATCATGATCAGAATTTTCTGATTATCGATTACTGGTTGCTGATTACTAAAATTATGCACGATAATCACTGCAATCATAACCATGAAAACCAAGATAGCCGACCAGAATCCGGCTCGACAAAGCCATGCCCTAATCATGCGACGCAGATATTGATCAAAAAATTGCTGGCGATATTGATCGTAGTCCTGATCATCTTTTTTGCTATCTGGAGCGTTGGATCTATTGTCGACTCCAAATTGAAAAGCAAGCAAGCGCAAACAATACAATCGCAAAGGACGATCACGGTAAGCGCCGAAGGCAAAGTGATTACTGCTCCAGATTTGGCAACTATTAATTTTTCAGTACTCACAGAATCCAAAACGGCCAAAGAAGCTCAGACAAGAAATACTGAAAAAATGAATGGTGTCATAGAATATCTCAAAAGTATCGGCATAGAATCAAAAGATATTAAGACTACCTCATATTACCTATATCCAAAATACGAATACCCCAACGGCAGAAGCATCCTTGTCGGATACACCCTGACAAATTCGGTCAATATCAAGACAAAGAAATTCGACTTGATCGGAGAAATAATATCCAAATCAGTGGAACTCGGCATCAATCAAGTAGGCGACATACAGTTCTCGATAGAAAATCCTGACAACCTCAAAGCAGAAGCCGGAGAAATAGCTATGAAAAACGCTAAAGAAAAGGCTTCTCGCCTCGCAGCGCAAGCCGGAGTATCGCTTGGCAAGATTACTACCTTCTCGGAATCAGATACCGGCAACTATCCTATACCCTACTATATGAAAGCTGAGGGAATGGGTGGTATGGGAGGTGGAGCGCCAGTGCCACAAATAGAGCAAGGCTCACAAGAAATAAGAATGGTGGCCAATATTACTTTTGAAATCAAGTAAAACTCAAAACTGAATAATTATTAATGTTTTTAGTTTTGAGTTTAGCGAAACGACATGGCAGGTCATTCAAAGTGGGCGCAAATAAAACATAAAAAGGCTATTACAGACTCAAAAAAGGCTAAGATATTCTCTAAGTTAGCCAGGGTTATTTCTGTTGCCACAAAAGAAAAGGGACCGGATCCAACCACCAATTCATCGCTCCGCACGGCCATAGAAAAAGCTCGTGCTATGAATATGCCAGCCGACAATATCGAACGCGCAATAAAAAAATCTACCGAAGAAAAAAATCTTGAAGAAGTGATCTTTGAAGCTTACGGTCCGACCGGATACGCACTACTGATCCAGTGCATCACCGACAACAAAAATAGAACCCATCAAGAAATAAAGAACATCTTGGCTGACCATAATGGGAAAATAGCCAACGAAGGA
>CAYHBU010000035.1:0-3249 GCA_964354925.1 uncultured Candidatus Saccharibacteria bacterium
TTCAGACGTGTGCTCTTCCGATCTATAGTGAAATCGGCGTAATGAATATAATGCTTGTTGCGGTGACAGAAAGGACCAGAGAGATAGGCCTGAGGAAATCTATCGGCGCCACCAATAAAAATATCATGCTCCAATTCTTGCTGGAGTCAGTCATTTTGACGGGAGTGGGCGGATTGATCGGCGTGATGGTTGGCGCCACATTTTCTTTTTTGTCCGCTTTCGTATTGTCCAATGTATTGGGTCTGGCGTGGACATTCAACTTTTCATTGCAAGCAATAATGCTCGGTGTCGGTGTGTCGGCATTCGTAGGTTTGGTGTTCGGACTTTATCCCGCATACAAAGCTTCGCTCAAGAGTCCGATGGAGGCATTGAGATATGAGTAGATTAAGCCAGGAGGGGTAATTCTATGTTTCCGAGATAAAGGCTGGTGTTGTTTATAAGATTAAGTATAATAATAAGGAAATAAATAATTAAAACAAAACTCTTACTCGGCAATCATTTTTGAAGACACGTAAATTTTTTGCTAAAAATTTACTCAGGACTGCGCGCCGGTCGTGCTTGTATGGTCTTAAAAATATCCGCCTTCGACAAGTTCTGTTTTTTATAGAGGACACATGACAATAAATTTTGATGAATTTAAAAAAGTTGAGTTGATGGTCGTTAAGGTTTTAGAGGCGGAAAGAGTGGAGGGCTCTGAAAAACTATTGAAATTGCGAGTTGATTTGGGTAGTGAACAGCGACAAATAATTGCCGGTATTGGCAAAGCGTATGCGCCGGAAAATCTGATCGACAGAGAAATAGTTATCGTGGCGAATCTCGAGCCACGGACATTGATGGGCCTTGAAAGCCAGGGCATGGTATTGGCAGCGAGCGGAGAAGATGGACCGGTGCTCCTGAGTCCTGAAAAGGACGTCCCGCCAGGCGCTTTGGTCGGATAATCTTTAGATAGTGTTGTAATATTCTCATTTTTCAGCCGTCTTCTCATGTGTCTAGGCTTAAACGGCTTATTGACGCGTTTTCCTTACATGTTGACAAGTCAAGCAGTAATGTGTATACTATGTTCTTTCGTGATTTTGATAAAATGCAAAATATGAAAGAAAAAGTTCATTTATAGCGCGTATGATCCCGGCGAAGGATTGTAACCATATAAACAGAGGAGGAAGTAAATAATGAATCACGCAATAAAGGCGCATCTTGATCCCATGATGTCTTACGTGTCACCCAGGCAACTTTTCAGCCTGAACCCGAAGGACATAATGGGGCTTGCTATTCCCAGAGTCGGTAAAAAAGTGCAGGTAGCTGTACTCGGGGAATTCAAGCAGCTGCTTGGAGCTGGCGGACTGACGATTTCTATACCAGAATGGTCCAGTGAAGTGACGATAATAGAGTCCATACACATTACTTGTGATGGATTCGTATTCGTCTGTACTATCGGCGGATCTCCTGAGTTGAATGAACTCGGAAGAGAAACGGTAGAAGCGATCGTGCTCCGTATGGAGGCTGATCGTAAGGCTGGCAAATATAAAGAGCCGGTCATGACGTTCTTCACTGCCGTACAGCAGCAGTCAAGAAACGCGGTTAGTATGCTTTATAAGAAAGATGGCGAGAAGCTCAAATATCATTACACGATAATGGGCATCCCCAACTTAAGGGTGGTGAGCAATGATTATCTGATCTATTCCCACAGGGAAGAAATCAGAAAAATGTCGCTCAATGCCATAAGGAAGGGCGCATACCTATCGACTGACTATGTCTGTCACACAAGGCAGAACGTAGTCTATCTAGGTAGGCCGAACTTCGATGCTCAGCCTTATGTCCCAATGACATTGGCCGACGGAAGGAGTGTCAAGTTGGATCTCGCTATCTTAAATAGCAGGTTCGAAGATAGGATTTTCCCTGAGGAAAATCTGTCCAGCACTCTTTTCCGTAGTCAAGTCAGTGGCGTAATCGGAAAACTAAGACAGAGATTGGATACCACTGCCATATACGGAGCAGTGCAGGGTAGCAATCTAGTGCTCATTCCAGAGGCTGTGGCATAAAATAATGCAATAAAGAAAACGGGACTAATCTAAAACAGCAAGATCCTTTCGCCGGGATTTGCGAAACACCAAGGCAAAACGCCTTGGTGTTTTTTGTCCCTCGTCAGGTATTGACAAATTATTTAAATCTAGTATAATAAAATTCTGTTTTTGAATAAAAAACGCAGTTCTTTTCACAGGGATAAACCCGGCGAAGGATATCCCAAAAATAAACCCTTAAACGGAGGAAGTAATGACATCAGCATCAGACAAAACGATCAACAAGACGACAGTGCCAGTAGTTAGGATTGCGACACATGAAATCATAGACGGTGCCAGCATCAAGAGCTTCGATCCGAAGATGATCGTGGGCTTGGTATCAACAGACCAGAAGTCCCTGAAGATCGTCGCCCTCGACAAGAAGGTGACCCTCAAAGAAAAGGCAGAGATAGATATACCAAACATCAACTTCGGAGACAATCGCACGCCGACGATCATCAAGAGCGTTCAGCTCAAGAATGACCAGGCGAACGGTGCCACTATCGTGTTCGCAGAAATATCTGGACCATTGACCGCCAAGGTGTATTCCTGGATCGAGGCGTTGGCATCCCATATGAAAAACGAGGGGCTCGTCAATGCGTTCTTCCCGGCATACCAGACCGTTGAAACCTCAGGATGCACCTACGGATTCATGAGTCAGGGCAAGGTCAGTAGCTGGAGGACGGTGCTGGATACCACTGCGCAGAACGTCCGCTTGCTCAAGGGCGACGCGATGCTCTTCTCGGTCGGCAACACGCTTTACACCATGACCTTTTCAAATATTGAAAAGAGGGACTGGAAGGCGGTTGCCAAATCTTTGCATACGTACGAGGAAAACATCAAGTTCCTCGGCAGGGTCAAGGAGGGGTTTGTGCCGATCACGTTAAAGAAGGGTATGACCTATACCGCTGAAGTCAACTATTCGGTACCTCTCTCAAAGGGGGCCAGGACAGTCAACTCGGCAGGTATAGAAGAGGCCGTATCATTCCTGATCGGTCCGATCGGCGGGTCTGATGTTATCGGGGCAATTAGCCAGACGGGAAAATCCCTTCTTCTCTTGCCTGTGAACAGCAGCCGCTCCGCAGCCTAAGGCATATCGCCTTACGTTGCCGTAAAAAGACAAAAGCATATCCTTCGCCGGGATAATCTAAACCGGAACCTTAAAAAAGGTTCCGGTTTTTTGTTGATTTTT
>CAYHBU010000035.1:3259-7932 GCA_964354925.1 uncultured Candidatus Saccharibacteria bacterium
ATTTGCTTAGAGTATACAGTAAATAAAGTTCTTTAAAAAAACAAAGGAGATTGGAAATGATCAACGTAGAGCTTTTAAGTTTGCCGGACGATATCGAAGGGTTGATGTCATTTGCAGCGCTAGGTTGTTATCAAGGGGGTAAGCCCCAATCTGGAGAAATGATAGACCTGAAGAAAAGGATTTTTGATGTCGGTCATCATACGGTGCTGCAACATATCAATGCTACATTCTGGGTGGAGGGACTTGCGGTGAGCGATTTTACGTTTGGACTGCATCTTTGTCATCCGTTTTACAATACCAGTCAGAGATCAGGAAGGTTTTGTGCTACGATGTTTTCAAGTCCTGATTTGGGCCAGATAGAAGGCTATATTGATCACTATTGGCCCAATATCAGAGGCAGGGATTTTGGGATGGTGATGAATTTTATAAAAGACGGATTGAAAGTCTATAATGAAAATATTGCCAGGGCGACAGAATTGGCAAGAGAATCCATCAAGCAAGAAAGGCCTAACGCAAGCGCAAAATACATCGAAGCTAATGCGTCTAAATTTGCGCAAGAACAGCTGAGAGTTTTTGTGCCGACGATTTTTCCGACTGCAGCGACAATAACAATAAACTTGTCTACTCTCGTTGCTATGGCAAAGACCGCATGGACTCCGACATTGAAAGATGTAACCAAGAAAATGGCAAACTTGATACTTGCAAAGCATCCTAAGCTTTCATTTATGTTTGAAGCTGTAGATGGAGGTATGGGTCGCGATTTTTGGGAGTGGGCACCTGAGTTTTTGGGCGCAGATAGCGGAGCTGTCATAGAGAGGCCGACCGCTAAACTGAGACGTTTGAATTACTCTTGTGCGAGTATTTTTCCTAAGGATTTGGAAATTCACCCTACTGATCTTCTGAATTTTCATCCGTTATTAATGGATAATCGCTACACACGCGTTGAGGTGGATGTAGAGATGTCGGTGGCGACAATGGGTCAAGATCACCGCCACAGGACAATCGAGAGAACAAAGCCAGTCATTACCGGCAGATTCTATTTGCCACCACTTGCTAAGGCTTGTGGTCTTGAAGAAAAAGCGAAAGAATACATCGTGCGGTATATGAAAATCCGACGAGCCCTGAATATGAGGGGCCAAAAGACATTGGCAACTGCCATCGTTCCGTACGGCGCGACAGTCAGTTATACGAAAATATTCAATTTAAATGCTGCGATACACGAAATGCTCAAGAGAGGCTGTTGGTGCGCGCAAGAAGAGATATATCATCTGGCGGTGTCTCTCAGGAGCGAGATTGAAAAAAAATATACAGGATATCAGGCTGCTTATCTGCTGAAAATTTTCTTGCCTATATGCTTGCAAACTGGCAAATGCGGAGAAGGCGCAAGATATTGCGGAAGAAAAATAGATGAAAAGCCTGATTTTCCAGATAGAAAAATCTAATCACCACATCCCCGTTCTCATAGAGAGCGGGGATTTTGTTTTCTGAGTTGCTTTTTGATTTTTTTTGAAGTATAAGAAATATCATAAACAGCGTTATTTGAAAATAAAATAAGATTCGCCTGCGCAAGAGCTGCGGCGAGAAAAAGGAGGCTTACAATGTCTATACTTCCGTGTCAGATGTTGAGGCGAATGGTGCTTGGATTGAATCCGATGATTTTGGCAGATGATCGCATAAATGAAAAACAGATCCAGCCGTCCAGCATCGATTGTCGTTTGGGAAATATCGCATATAGGATGAGGACGGCTGCAATACCTAAAAGGGGTGAAAAAATCAGTGATCTGATTAAGGAACATTCCTTGTATGCCTTCGAATTGAATAACAAAAGCATCCTTGAAAGAGGCGGTTGTTATATAATTCCTCTGAAAGAAAAGCTTTGCTTGCCTGATGAATTTTGTGCATTATTCAGCCCCAAGAGTTCCATAGGACGAGTAGATATTTTTGTGAGAGCGCTTGCTGATGATGTGCCCCGTTATGACCGTACGCGCTATGGATATACGGGACCGCTGTATCTGGAGATAGTGCCACTTTCTTTTTCAGTAAATATTGCGCCTGACCTGGAGATGGTGCAGATGAGAATCAGGAATAGAGACAACAGTATTTATATTGATACCGAGCATATCCTGGCCATGCATTCCGATCGAGGATTGGCTTACGATGATGAAGGCATCATAGAAAGGGCGTTGATTGAAAACGGTGCGCTTTATTTGGGCGTTGATCTGAAAAGGAAAATCATAGGCTTTGAAGCTAGAGAGAACCTATCCAAAGAACTTGATTTGAATAAAAAATATTTCTACGGCGCTGATGATTTTTGGATACCTATCAAGGGGCCGCGGGAAGAATTGATACTGACCCCAGACCATTTTTATCTGCTTTCGACCAAAGAGAGGGTGCGGACGCCTCCTGAATGTGCAGTGGAAGTTGCTGCATATAGTGAAAACACAGGGGAGTTCCGCTCTCATTATGCCGGATTTTTTGATCCGGGATTCGGAGGAGATAATGGTACTAGCGCAGTCCTTGAAATTCGTCCTCGTGACGTGCATTTTAGGATTACTGATGGCCAGCAGATCTGCAAGATGGTATTCGAGAAGATGACCGAGATACCGGACACGCTGTATGGAAAGACAGGGTCTCATTACGTGGGCGAAGGACCCTCTTTGAGTAAGCATTTTTTAAAGAATCAGTGGTAATACCAGAACCCCGACAAAATGTCGGGGTTTTTTGTTTTTTGTATCATAAATGCTAAAATGTCGGTATGGGGATAAAACTCAAACTCATAAAAATAGATAGGGATGTGCCCCTGCCTCAATATGCCAAGTCCGGAGATGCCGGCCTCGATTTGTATTCCGCGGAAGAAGTGACATTGAAGCCTGGCGAAAGATACGGCGTGCGGACAGGAGTCAAAATGGAAATACCCGATAATTATGTCGGCTTGATTTGGGACAAGAGCGGAGTGGCCTTAAACACCGGCATCAAGACAATGGGCGGAGTCGTGGATTCAGGATATAGAGGGGAGGTAAAAGTCATCTTAGTGAACCTATCCGATAAAGATTTTGCCATCAAAAAACACACAAAGATTGCTCAAATGTTAATCAAAAAATTCGAGCGCGCAGAGATTGAAGTGGCGGATGAATTAAATGAAAGCGAAAGAGGTGAAGGAGCTTTTGGCAGTACTGGACTCGTTTAAAATAGAATCTAGACAAATAAAAAATTGCGCGTTATCATCTCGAAGCTGTTATTTAAAAACTAAAGGGGGCGCTATGACTAACGATAGAGAACTTTGCGCAGGAGCACTATCAGCTATCGACTTTGCTAAAAAAGAAAATTTAGAGCGTACGGCAAAATATATTGAATGGGAATGTGTAAAATACGATTTCAGCTATGAGGCGATAATAAGAAGAGTTTTTGTGTCTGAAGTGGGCGAAAGATTTGTCGGCAAAAATGCAGATGAACGCACCAAGATAGACGCCGGCAAAGAAACTGCTGCCGAGATACTAATAAAAATAGGTAATCCAAAATGGATTTATTGGTTTGCTAAATACATAACCGGCATTTCTCAAGATGCATTAAATGAATTAACTGTAATAATTATAAACACGGGAGATTCTTGTTTGATAAGCTCATTTGCTTCTGATGCGCATGGCCTCTCGAAAGACAACATAAATGATCTTGCCAGTGCAGTTTTAAGAATTAATAATGCTGGCAGCACCATGCGTTTTGCAAAATACGTTAAAAGCATAACCCTGGAATTGAAGAATCAACTGGCTGAAATAGTTTTGGCATCAAAAGATCCTATGTGGGCATATTTTTTTGCCGAAGGAGTTGTGGGCATATCAAATTCGATGGTGGAACGATTTGCTAAAATAGTTATCGAATCAAAAAATTCCCGCTATGCATATCTATTTGCAAAATTCATCACCGTGAGGCTATCGCAAGAAATTTTGCAGCAATTGATTGAAACGGTAAAAAGCGGTCGTGATGAAGATTTGGATTATTTTGGGAATAGAACAGTTATTGATCTTAACGAAGAATTAAACGCTCAATTTTTAGGGTTTATTTATACTCACAATGAATAGAAATTGACTGACATAAAAATAAAAGAGTTCCGATTTTTAAACGGAACTCTTTTTTTTCTATTTTTATTTTGGCGACTTTATCGGCAATCCTGCGATGAAAAATATGACAGCTACTGCCAGCCACAACAGAAAAGCTGTCCAGTTATAGATCAGGTCGGGTACATATTGACCTATTTTAAATATACCTCTCAGAAAATATGCAAATGACGTTATCAGTGATACAGCGCCTATGAAATATGTGTAAACATTTATTTTGCCTAATTTCGTGAATGTTAGAATCATCAGCGCAACTGAAATTATTGCCAAAATAGGCGACATTATGGCTATTGTTTGCACGTCCAGCCTCCTTAGAAGTATTTTGTTTGTTTCTTATGTAGAATTTTAAAAGATCGGAAGCGTTGGCAAATTGTACCACCATTCGCAACCTGCCTCAGGTATCGATGTGTACCCCCAGTAATTATTATTTTTTTCTGTTGGTACTGCTGGTATATAATATCCAATCTGATCAATTCTCATATCACTCAAATCACTAGTATACATACCTAATTCATCTATATCGCTAATATCTTTTTTCTGGTCATTTGCTGCACATTCAGC
>CAYHBU010000036.1:0-7915 GCA_964354925.1 uncultured Candidatus Saccharibacteria bacterium
GATAGGCAACTACTCAGGAATTCATCCAAGATCAAATATAGCAGTTTGGCTGGTACGTCGGATAAGTATTTTTCTTTTTCTTAAGTATATAGGTTGCATTTATCAAATATAGACTTGAGCGGGATGATAGTTTCTTTGTGGGTGGTTATGATATGGTCTTTCGTTATCAAGATATCCAATTCTTGAGACTTGCTAGCGCGAGACTTTTTGTCGAAAGATGGAAAATGGAGGACGATATAAAAATAATCGTCATAATTATCCACTTTTGTCCTGATAGTGTCAGGCATAAGTTCATTCAAGACGACGCTATGGAATTGGAAATTCTGCCTTAGATGCTCGATGTCATCTTTGGTCGGTTTATCGAGATCTATCCAAGTCGTCTTGTTGTTGAGAGAAATTGTATTCATATGGGTTTATTTTTGAAACTTTATTTATTTTAACACACAATTTTGAAATTGACATATTGATGGGTTTGTATATATTTTAGTGGTATAATAATGAAAAGGAGAATATTGATCATGGAAAATAAAAAACTGAGACGAATACCTCAAAGAGGATGGCTTGGCGGAGTGTGTGCCGGCTTTGCTTATTTTTTTGGTTTTCCAGTCTGGGTATTGAGGTTGGTGTGGGTGCTCAGCTTGTTCTGGATGGGATTCGGATTTTTGATTTATATCTTGCTTTGGATATTTATGCCCATAGTAAAAGCCGTTCCTGTGGATTATGAAGAAATGACAGGGGATTGATTTTGACAAAAAAGGAGGTCAATGATGACTAAGCTTTCCAATGAAGATGTCGAAAGAATCAAGGAAGAAAAGAGAGGAGTTATCAGGGAGGAGATTAGAAGGAAAGGATTTAGTATTGGAGTCGTTGTTGTTAAAAATAATCACTCGAATGACTGTCGATGTGACGATTGCTTGACGAATCCCGGTCCCTTCTGTCCATTTCCAGAAGAACATAAAAATTTTGTCGATGTCTTATTCGCGTTGCTATCAAATGATAGATTCTGATTTAAAAAGCCGGGCTTAAAGCCCGGCTTTTATGTTTGTCCGATATCGACATTTAGCACTCTTGACATGAGACTGCTAAATCCATAAAATTAAGATATAAGCATCTAAGATGATGAATGTATGGACAATCTACTATCAGAAAGACAGGCTAAAATATTGTATTCATTAATCCAGGAGCATATCAAGACGGCAAAGCCGATAGCTTCTGCTGTTCTGGTGAAAAAAAATAAATTCGGATTCAGTCCGGCCACTATTCGCAATGAATTTGCTGAGCTTGAAAATATGGGATTTTTGGAGCAACCATATACTTCATCGGGCAGAGTGCCGACTAGTAAGGCTTACAGGTATTTCGTAGACAATATTGTCGAAGGGATTCAAAGAGAGAGGCATAGGCTGGATGATTTGGAAGCTGCAATCAGGTCATCTATCGGATCAGAGCATTTCAATAGACACCTGATCAAATCACTGGCTGATGCGTCAAACAATATGGCGCTCGGGTGGACGGATGATGACAACGACGATTTCTATTTTTCAGGATTCAAAAATTTACTTCGCGAGCCGGAATTGGAAGGCGAGGGCTATTACACGAAAATAGGAGATATTTTAGATAGGATTGATGATGATATAGAAAAGTTCGTGGATAACGAAGAGGAGCGGGGCAAGGACGTAAAAGTATTTATCGGATCTGAGGTGCCGATACGAGGAGCAAAAGATTTCAGTTTAATAATATCTTCGGTGCCTTCTAGATTCGGCAATTTGAAGATAGCGATATTCGGACCGCAAAGGATGGATTATGAGAAGAACCTGCAACTGATAGCAGGGATTAAAAAATTATTAGAATAAATAAATTAAAGCGGCATAGTGGTATGGTGATGTAGTGGTATAGAAAAAAACTAAACCAGCTAAATCGCTAAACCAGCTAAATCGCTAACGGCGATGGAAGATCAACAAAAAAACCTAGAAGAACAATTAGTTGAATGCAATCAGAAAGCCGAAGAATATCTGGTGGGTTGGCAAAGAGAAAGAGCAGATTTTACGAATTACAAGAAAGATGAATCAAAGATGCGCGAAGAATCCAGATTTTATATCAAGTCAAAGATCGTCTACGAATTCCTGGTCGTTTTGGATAATTTCGATATGGCACTTAAGCATATGCCAGAAGACCTGAAAGATAATAATTGGGTCAAGGGAGTGTCGCATATCAGGCAGCAGCTGGAAGCGATCTTAAAAGGAGAGGGGGCGGAAGAGATCGGGTGTGTCGGTGAAAAATTTGATCCGGCGATACATGAATCACTGGAAGAGGTAGAGTCAGAAAAAGAAAGCGGGGTAGTTTTAGAAGAATTGCAAAAAGGTTATAGGTTAGACGGCCGAGTCTTGAGACCGGCAAAAGTTAAAATAAGCAAATAGGATCACGGAACACGCAACATGGGGTACGAAACATATTCTTAAAATTTGTTTCATGCTTTATGTTTCAGGTTTCACAAAAATATTATGGCAAGGATACTTGGAATCGATCTCGGCACAACAAATTCAGCGATGGCAATCGTTGAAGGGGGTGAAAATAAAATCATAGAAAACAAAGAGGGCAATAGGACGACGCCGTCCATAGTGGCAATTTCAAAAAATGGCGATAGATTGGCTGGTCTTTTAGCGAAGCGTCAGGCTGTGACTAATCCTCAAAATACTATTTTTTCTGCAAAACGTTTGATTGGTAGGAGGTATTCTGATCTCGCGGTGCAGCGCGATAAAAAATTATTGCCTTATGAAATCAGAGAAGCTTCCAATGGTGGAGTTGAAATAAAAATGCAGGATAAATGGTATACGCCACAACAAATCGCTTCGATGGTATTGCAGAAATTGAAATCAGACGCTGAAGAGAAATTAGGCATAAAAATAGAAGAAGCGATCATTACTGTTCCGGCATATTTTGACGATTCCCAAAGGCAGGCGACCAAAGATGCAGGTGAGATCGCTGGATTGAAGGTGAAAAGGATTATTAATGAACCGACTGCTGCAGCGTTGGCTTATGGCCTCAATAAGAAAAAAGATGAAAAAATAGTGGTTTATGATTTTGGTGGTGGTACTTTCGATGTTTCTGTTTTGGAGGTTTCTGCGGATACTATCGAAGTTCGCGGTACTGGTGGCGATACCCACCTTGGTGGCGATGATTTCGACCAAAAAATTATCAATTGGTTAATAGAGGAATTCAAGAAGGATCAGGGCATTGATTTGTCCAAGGATGTGCTTGCACTTCAGAGATTGAAGGAGGCGGCCGAAAAATCGAAACATGAGCTTTCGAGCACTTTTGAAACGGAGGTGAATATCCCATTCATCACATCCGGAGCAGACGGACCAAAACATTTGAACATCAAGATAACCCGCGCTAAATTGGAGGAGCTTGTCGGTAGCGAAATAGAAAGATCTATTGCGGAAACTAAAAAAGTTGTTGAAGAGGCTGGATTCAAGATGTCGGAAATCGATGAAGTGGTTCTTGTGGGCGGTCAAACAAGGATGCCGGCAATCGCTGAGGCTGTTAAGAAATTATTCGGTAAAGAACCTCATAAAGGCATCAATCCCGACGAAGTGGTTGCGATTGGCGCTGCGATTCAGGGCGGTATCATGCAAGGTGATGTTCGCGATGTGTTGCTTCTTGATGTGACTCCATTGTCTCTTGGTATCGAAACCTTGGGCGGAGTTTGCACTAAAGTAATTGATAAAAACACTACGATTCCAGTCAGCAGGTCTCAAGTATTTTCTACCGCTTCCGATAATCAACCATCTGTAGAGATCCATATTTTGCAGGGCGAGCGCGAAATGGCAGGTGATAATAAGACGCTAGGAAGATTTATTTTAGATGGTCTTCCACCAGCACCTCGTGGTGTTCCGCAAGTTGAAGTGACTTTTGATATTGATGCCAATGGTATTTTGAGCGTTAAAGCGAAAGACAAGGCGACCAACAAAGAGCAATCAATCAGGGTCGAGTCTTCATCCGGCCTATCCAAAGAAGAAATAGAAAAAATGAAGCAAGAGGCAGCATCTCATGCTGATGAGGATAAGAAAAAGAGAGAGACTGTCGAGCTCAAGAATAATGCGGAAAATCTGATTTATTCTTCGGAGAAGACAATACGTGATTTTGCTGATAAAATAAAAGAAGAAGATAAGAAAAATATCGAAGAAAAAATTGAAGCATTAAAAAAAGTAAAAGACGGTAGCGATAGCGAAGCGACTAAAAAAGCTGTTGATGATTTGAGTCACGCCACCCAGAAGATAGGCGAAGAAATGTATAAAGCGCAAAAAGAAGAGAAGAGCGAGGAGGGAAAAGAGAAAAGCGAGGAAAATCCTTCAGCTAGCTCAGAACAAGAAAAGGGTAACGAAGGAGAGGTGAAAGAGGGCAAGATTGAGGAGTAAGCTCCCAGGCTCTAACATCTGATCCACCATTAAATTTGTTATTCAGATTCTTATTGGAAATTAGGGTTTAGAAATTAGAAATTTTATCACATGTCATTCTCAAAAAACACAATAATTTCCGCTATCTGTTTTCTTGCTATTTCTGGTTTGTCATTTTGGTTTTGGAATGTCCAAGAGTCGATCGTGTCCGGTGCAATCGATCGAGGGTCAATAATCCAGTCAATAATCATTTTCATCGCCATCATAACTTTGGTGTCTGTGAATCTGATGATTTCCAACAAGACCATGGGATTGTTGATGGCAGGCGCTTTGCCGTTATCATTTTTGGCAGTGTTTGGTTTTAATGATCAGATTTTTCTTGTTGTCTCTGGCGCAAGTTTTGCATTGGGTGTTATCGCTTATTTTAGCGCTAAACGGGAAAAACATCGGAAATTAAATCTGAGCATATCTAGCGCCAAAGGAGGAGTCGGTATTTATTTTTTTGCCGGACTTTTCCTTTTGACAGCCTTGTTTTATCAGAGCAGCTTTTCTAAAGGAGAGCTGAAATTGAATGAAAGCCAGGTCAGGTCATTGATGCCATACGTCGAAGGACAGATAAAATCACAGGTGCCGTTTTATTCTGAGAGCATGACCACTGATCAGTTTTTGGTGATGTCGGCTCTTGCTCAGGGGACTATCACGATGGATGCTATAAAATTATCAAGCACTACGCAAAAAGAACTGCAAAAGAAAATCGCAGCGGATCCTAAAAAGAGCGTTGAGAGTGTGATGCAGGATCCCGAAGTCCAATTGATAATAATCAATGACATCATAAAAAATAATCCCAAAAAGATTACTGAGTTGAGAAAAGATTTCCAGGAAAGCATGGGGGTAACACTCGAAGAAAATCAAAGTATCATCTCTTTGATGACGGCCATGATCAATGCGTATCTGGACAAGATTATTTCCTCGTTCGATGGTAAAAAATATTTACCGATTGCGTTAGCCCTGACATTTTTATTCAGTTTCAAGGCCTTGAGCTTTTTGTTCGTAGACGTGGCAATCATTATCGGCGGATTCTTGTTTCTGATCTTGAAAGCCGGAGGCGTTTTGAAAGTAAATAAGATTTCTGTAATGCAGGAAGTTATAGAGAGTTAACTAAAAACTAAATACTAAAGACTGTAAATTCATAAGTCATATTTAATTCTTCAGTCTTTAGTATTTAGTTCCTAGTCTCAGGTTTATATGGCAAAAAATTATTATGATATTTTAGGTGTTCCCAAGGGAGCGTCTAAAGATGAGGTTAAAAAAGCTTATAGGAAGCTTGCGCATCAACATCATCCAGATAAAAAGGGAGGAGATGAGGCCAAATTCAAAGAAGTCAACGAGGCTTATCAGGTTTTGAGCGACGATCAAAAAAGATCAAGATATGATCAATTTGGCACTGGATTCAATGATAATGCCGGAGGTGGTGGCGGATTCGGAGGCGGGCAGGGTTTTGGAGATTTTGATTTCGGAGGATTCTCCGGTTTTGAAGATGTCTTTGAGGCGTTCGGAATGGGGGGAGGCAGAGGAAGATCAAGATCTAAGCGAGGTCACGACATCAAGGTTGATTTAGGCATTGATCTTGAGGATTCTGTGGATGGCAAAGAAGATGAGATAAATTTCAAGAGAGTGTCTATGTGCCCAAAATGTGACGGCAAGGGCGGATTCGACCCGGAATCTTGCGCTCGTTGCAGTGGTACTGGACAGATAAAGCAAACTCTCAATACTATGTTTGGCAGTTTTGCTCAGGTTGTGGCATGCCCAAAATGTCATGGTGCAGGCAAGACTTTCAAGAAAGTCTGCAATGAGTGCCATGGTGAAGGCAGGCACCAGCAATCGACTTCATTCAAGATTAAAATACCCAAGGGCATTTTGGATGGCGAAATCATAAAATTCGCTTCTGAGGGCGAGGCGGGAGTTAACGGAGCACCGAGTGGTGATCTGTTTATCCAGGTGCGCTTTAATCCCCATAAGTATTTTCGCCATAAAGGAGTCGATATTTATCACGACTTAAACATTGATATGGTGCAAGCGGCACTGGGAGACAAGATAGAGATACCGACCCTGCATGGAGATGTGACTTTGAAGATTGAGCCTGGTACCCAGGCTGGAGACGTCGTGCGGATTTCCGGAAAAGGATTGCCCAAACGAGGATCATGGGGCGGTAAGGGAGACATGTATGTAAAGATTAAAGTTGAAATACCAAAACATTTATCAAAAAAACAAAAAGAATTATTGGAAGAATTTAAAAAGAGCTAATTAAATTTAGCAAAGAGGGAAGATGAGTTTTCTTGAAACATTCGCTCCATTTTCTGCGACTCTTCGCTCATTCGTCCTCGGCGAATTTGTTTTCTGGCGCTTCGTAATCATGTTAGAAAACGCCAAGTAAATTCGCCCGCGGATGTTCTTGAAGGCCCATCTACACGCTTTGCTTCCGTAATATGAAAAATTTTAAAATTATTATCATAACAGCAATAATTTCTATTTTTTCTATGGTTGCTGTTTTAGGGGGAACGGTTTTGGTTGCCAAGAATTTTGGCGCCGAAAGGATGGGTTTGGGATTTTTAAAGGATTATCTTCCTGAGAAAATAATCGAAAAAGAAATCATCAAAGAGCAACAAGTGATTGAAAAATATGAACCTCAGACGACTCAGGAACAGATGATTGTTGACGTTGTCCAGAAATCCCAAGACGCGGTAGTTTCTATAGTGGCCACCAAAGATCTTCCAGTGCTTGAAAAATATTATATTGATCCATTTGGTGGCTCGGGATTGCCTGGTGATTTATGGGGAGGATTCTCAATTCCTCAGTATAGGCAGAAGGGTACAGAAAAAAAGGAGGTTTCTTCTGGCACTGGATTCATTGTCACTAGCGATGGCATGGTGATTACTAACAAGCACGTCGTCAGTGAAGAAGATGCGGAGTTTACTGTGCTGATGAATAATGGAGATAAATACCCGGCAAAAGTCTTGGCCAAAGATCCTGTCCAAGATATTGCAATCCTGAAGATAGATAAGAAAAATTTGCCAGCCTTGAAATTGGGAAATTCTGACAGTATCCGTCCTGGTCAGACCGTCATTGCAATCGGCAACGCACTTGGAGAATTCGAAAATACTGTCTCTGTCGGAGTAGTATCTGGGCTTCGCAGGACTATCACGGCTTCTGGCGGAGGAATGTCGGAAACTTTGGACGATCTGATACAGACTGACGCTGCCATAAATCCAGGAAACTCTGGAGGGCCGCTCTTTAATCTTTCCGGTGAGGTGATTGGCATTAACACTGCGATGTCGCAGGGAGCGCAAAATATCGGTTTTGCTTTGCCTATAAATAAAGCGAAAAAAGATTTGGACCAGGTAAAAAAGAGCGGGAAGATCAGCCAGCCGTTCCTTGGCGTGCGATATGTCCTGATAGATAAAGAAATCCAGCAGAAGAATAATTTATCGGTTGATTATGGTGCTTTGGTGGCCAGAGGCGAG
>CAYHBU010000037.1:0-5289 GCA_964354925.1 uncultured Candidatus Saccharibacteria bacterium
CTGGGGATATGGAGGCGTTTTCATCGGTGAGCCTGAAAAATGTCTTTGAGCCGAATGGCAAGTCAGAGCTTCTTGCGGCCGTCAATAATTTAGAAAATGATTTGAATCGGTCATTGTCGTACGTTATTCTAGCGCGCAAAAATGTAGAAAAGACTGATGATGCGGTATTGCCAGATGGTATCTCCAAAAAGGATCTGATTGAAAAAATAGAGCAAGCTAAATCGAGCATCATTGACGGAAGGGAATATGTTGATTTGATTTCAGACTTAATCGGCGCGAAAAGATCCAAAGAGTATCTGATCTTATTCCAAAATCCGAGCGAGATTAGGGCGACGGGAGGATTTGTCGGTTCTTATGGGATGGTGAAGTTAGATGACGGGAAGATAAAAAAAATATTAGTTGATGACATATTCAATCCTGACGGGCAATTGAGGGAGAGGGTTGTGCCACCATTCCCGATCCAGAAAATATCCACTGCTTGGAGTATGCATGATGCGAATTGGTTTTTTGATTTCCCGACTTCAGCCAAAAAGGTTGCTTGGTTTTATGAAAAAACAGGCGGACCAAGCGTTGATGCTGTGATAACTTTGAATCCATTCGTTATCGAAAGATTATTGGATGTGACAGGTCCGATTGAAATGCCAGAATACGATACAGTGATAGTATCGGAAAATTTCGTTGATGCTATCCAATACGAAGTAGAAGAGGGGGATAACAAGAAAGAAAATAAGCCCAAGAAAATTTTGGCAGATTTTATGCCTAAATTCTTGGAAAAATTATTGTCCAAAAAAGATAACTTGCCACAGATAATGAGAGTTCTGGATGAGAGTGCAAAAAGCAAGGACATTATGGCATATTCATTTGATGATAAGTTGCAGAAAATTATTTCTGATAAAGGATTTTCTGGAGGGGTTATCAAGGGGCAAGATGATTATCTGGCCGTCGTTTCGAGCAATATCAACGGATACAAGACAGACAGGATGATAGATGGCAGCATAAATTTAAAATCAGAAATTGATGCGGATGGTTATGTTGTGAATACTCTGACCATAAAAAAGAGCCATGCCGGTGGCAGTTCGCAATATGATTTCTACAACAAGGTAAATGCAGATTATTTGCGCGTTTACGTTCCGGAAGGATCGATGCTGATCGATGCGAAGGGGCATACGATCGATAAAAATAAGGCGCCAATTGATTATGAAAAATTATCATTCAAGAAAGACGATGATGTGGTGGCGACGGAGTCATCGATGATTATCGATGAGAAAACAAAAACGCAAATCTATAAAGAATCTGGCAAGACTGTTTTTGCTAATTGGGTATTCGTGAGCCCTAAAGAAGATGTGGAAATTGTATACAAGTATCGGCTGCCTCAAAGATTTGATTTTGGCGATGAATACGGTATAGTTTTCCAAAAACAATCAGGTAGCAAGATGAAGCTAAACTGGAGCGCTGTATTTCCCGCTAATATAAGGCTGTTTTCTCAAGATGAGATGATAAAATCTGACAAAAATACTGCTGAACTTGTATCTGGTTTTGAGGCCGATACAACGATTAATTTGAAAATGAGAGGATATTAAAACATAGTCGATGATTCAAAGGATTCTTGGGGCACAATTTGCAAGGGTTGCGAGCGCCGCCTTTTTAATAGGCGGCTTTTCAGTCTTGTCGAGATTACTCGGTTTAGCGAGGAATAGGATATTCACCGAGGAATTTGGCGCAAGTCAAACACTAGACGTCTATTACGCCGCCTTTTTAATACCGGATTTTATATACAATATTTTGGTGATAGGTCTTCTGTCGGCTGTTTTTATACCGATATTTTCTGAGTATTTCCATAAAGACCAAAAAGAGGCGTGGCATTTTGCCAATATTTCTTTGAATACCGTAATTATTCTAGTGGCAGGATTTTCGCTGGTGCTTTATGTCTTGATGCCTTGGATATTGCCAGTTTTGGTTTCTGGATTCTCAGAAGAAATGAAATCGGAAGCAGTGAAGGTTTCACGTCTCATGCTTTTGAGTCCTGTATTTTTGGGGATGAGCAGTATTTTCGGGAGTATCATCCAAAATTTTAGAAAGTATGTTTATTATTCTTTGGCCCCGATTTTTTATAATATCGGCATAATTTTTGGAGTAATATTCCTATCGTTTTGGGGAGTGTATGGACTCGCTATCGGGGTGGTGCTTGGTGCCTTCCTGCATTTTTCAATCCAGATGATAGGCGCCTTCAGCTCTGGTTTCAGATATCGGATGATTTTCGATTGGAAACATCTAGGATTTTTAAAGATGGGAAGATTATCAGTGGCTAGATTTTTTTCCATCGCTTTTTCTCAAGTGAATGCAATTATCATTACAGCTATCGCTTCTCTTTTGGCGGTTGGCAGTATTTCAATCTTCAATCTGGCAAATGACATCCAATATCTACCGATAGGTGTTATAGCCCTGTCTTATGCCATCTCGATATTCCCTGTGCTTTCGAGTGCGGTCGCTAAAAATGATAAAGACAATTTTTTTGATGAATTATTCTTGAGTGTTAGGCAGGTTTTATTCTTCGTTTTGCCGATGAGTATCATATTGATATTGATGAGTAGGGAAGTAGTGGTTTTGCTTTATGGCTTTTTTGACACTAATGACACGCTCATCATCGCTGCTGCATTGGCTATCTTTTCGGTCAGTATTTTTGCTCAAAGCGCTTGGCGCATTTTAAGCAGGGCATATTATGCCGTGCAAAACACGATGATCCCATTTTTTTCCAGTGCAATCTCGGTTATTGCAACGGTCACCTTCAGTTTCGTATTCATCTACTTGTTTAACGCGAAGGGATATTTTTATGATTCAGTCATTTGGCTTTTGGGCTTGGAGAGTGTACCAACCTATATGGTCGTCGTATTGAGCCTGCCAATGGCTTTTTCAATCGGTGAAATATTAAATTTTATTGTCCTAATATTGATGTTTAGGAAAAGTATGCCATGGTCGGTGTCTTTCGGCGGTGTTCTTGCCGAGGGTAGTAAGATTGTGGCAGCATCTTTATCAATTATTCCTTTCGTTTTGGTGTCGAAATGGATGTTGAAGCCAATACTGATACATGATAGTTATATGTCTATTGTGATGGGATTTTCCGTGGCATCCTTGGTTGGAGCCGTTGTATATTGTTTCGTGCTCTGGTTTTTTAAGTCTGATGAGTTGAATATATTCCTGAATATGATATTTTCAATGTTCAAGAAGTCGGAAAGGAAAAAGGCGAAAGAGGAGCTACCGAAAAATATTGAAGAAGGATTGATTAGTGGCAAGGAATCATAAGCCAAATTTAAAATACATGAGTCATTACGATCAAAACAAAATAAGGAATTTCTGCATCATAGCCCATATCGACCATGGTAAATCTACGCTGTCTGATAGATTGCTGGAGATGACGCAAACCGTAGAAAAGAGGAAGATGAAAGAACAGGTCTTAGATGCGATGAGCCTAGAGAGGGAGAGAGGCATCACTATCAAGATGGCGCCAGTGCGCATGGAGTATAAAGACTATATATTGAATCTAATCGATACTCCGGGACATGTCGATTTCGGTTATGAGGTTTCACGATCATTGGCAGCAGTGGAAGGCGCGGTGCTTTTGGTGGATGCAACGAAAGGCGTGCAAGCCCAGACTTTATATAATTTTGAACAAGCCCAAAAACAGGGCTTGAGAATCATTTCCGTAATCAATAAGATCGACTTGCCCAACGCTATGCCTCAGGAGGCTAAGCAAGAAATGGTTGATCTGGTGGGCTGCAAGATGGAAGACATTTTTGAAATATCCGGCAAGACAGGAGCTGGCGTTGATAGATTACTCGAGGCGATATGTAGCGATTTGCCTTCACCAAAAGGTGAGCCGTCAAATCCATTGCGTGCGCTCATTTTTGATTCTAAGTATGATCCTTATAAGGGGGTGATCGCTTACGTGAGGGTGGTCGACGGAGGAGTGAAGTCGGGCAATAAAGTATTTATGATGGCATCAAAATCTTCGGCAGAAGTCTTGGAGGTCGGATTTTTCAAACCTGATCTGGTGAAGTCGGATAGTTTGAGTGCTGGAGAGATAGGCTATATCGCCACCGGCCTCAAGGATTTATCTAGGGTGAGGGTTGGCGATACGATTACGATATTTGATCAGGAGAAGATGCAAACCATCGAGCCGTTGTCAGGATATACCGAGCCGCAACCTGTCGTTTTTGCTTCTTTTTATCCCAAGGACGCTGATGCTTTTGAGACTTTGCGTGACGCGCTGTCAAAATTAAAACTCAATGATTCATCTTTATTTTTTGAACCGGAGAGTTCTGAGACTATGGGGCGTGGATTCAGATGTGGTTTTTTGGGAATGTTGCATATGGATATAATCAGAGAGAGATTATTCCGTGAATATAATATCGACCCATTGATCACGATACCGTCGGTCATCTATCAGATAAAAAATAGAGACGGGAAGGAAGTGTCGATTTATAGGCCATCGCAATTGCCGGATTCTGGGAGTATTTTAGAAATGAAGGAGCCTTTTGCGACGGTGGAAATAATTACAAATAATAATTTTTCTGGTGCCGTAATGAAGTTGCTTGAAAATGCGAGAGGTGTTTACAAGGGAATGGATTATTTGAGTCCGCAGAAAGTTTTACTGACATATGAGGTTCCATTGGCCGAGATAATCGTTGATTTTTATGACAAATTGAAAAGTGCCACTCAGGGTTATGCGTCATTGAGCTACAAGATAAAAGGATTTGAAGTCAGTAATCTGGAAAGATTGGATGTTTTGGTAGCTGGTGAAAAAATGGATGCTTTGACAATGATTGTCCCAAAAGATCAGGCTTATCAGAAAGGAAAATATATAGTGGAAAAATTAAAGGATCTGATACCCAAGCATTTATTCATGGTGACGCTCCAGGCAGCGATAGGGTCAAAGATTATTGCTAGGGAAAATATTGCAGCACTCAAGAAAGATGTCACTGGGCATTTGTATGGAGGTGATAGATCTAGGAAAATGAAGTTATGGAAAAAGCAAAAAGAAGGCAAGGAAAGGATGAAGAGTGAGGGCAGGGTAGAGATACCATCAGAAGTATTCATTAATCTGTTCAAAAAGGATTAATGAGTAATCTGTAGTTTTGCTCGCTGTGATAATGATCTGATTATAGCAGTGGCGCTATAGAGAAGACGAGCATACTGGCAATAACGAGGGCAGCTGTGATTATCCAGAAGATTTTTGATATTTTTTGATTTCCGAAAAAATTCATGTTTTTATTATTTTAAGACTAGATCGGA
>CAYHBU010000037.1:5299-7693 GCA_964354925.1 uncultured Candidatus Saccharibacteria bacterium
GTATAATAATCTTTAGCCAGTCTTTCACGATAATAAAAGGATGCAATATAATGATAAAAAAATCAATCGTTTGATGTTTAAGCTTGTTTTTTGGGCGCTTGTAGCTGTGGTGGTTTTCGTGTCTGTCCACGTCGTCAGTGTTTTCAAGAAAAGACAGGAGGTGGAGGCAGAAATTGAAAAAATAAACCAAGAGAAAACGGCATTGAATGAGAAAAAGGAAGAGCTCAATAATCTGCTTGATTATTTTCAGGATAAGAGTTTCATAGAAAAAGAAGCCAGGAGAAAGCTGAATATGCAGAAAGAAGGAGAGAGGGCTGTCATTGTCATCAACAAGGGAGAAAGTAGCAATCTATCTGCCAATGTTTCTGACGTGGAAGATGTGCCACATCAGAAAATACCGGAGGATTTGTCTAATTAACATAAATGGCTAGACTTTGTTTTTAGGTAAGAGATAATTGATAGACTATTTTAAAATGATAAAAGACATCATCAAAAAACATAAATTTTTACTTTCGGTATTTGTCGTTTCCGTGGCTATGGGAGGTTTTTTATTTTCTTATTTTAGTTACAATATCGTAGCCTTGGTTGATGGCAAAATCATTTGGAAGAAAGATATGGATGAAACCGTCAATCTAATGATTAAGTATTACGATACCGATAGCCATCATTCAGTGACCGAGATTTCTGATTCCGAGTTTTTTCAGGACAAGGATTTGCTCAACAGGATGCAGAAAGAGGCTCTTGCCAGGATCATAGATTATAAAATCTTGATTTCAGAACTCGAGAAAATCAATCCGGATTGGAAGGATTTGGCCACAGCAAAAATAGACGACGCTATCTCTCAAACAGAAAGCGCCGATAAATTCGAAGAGGGGATAAAAGCTATTTATGGAATGAGTTTTAATGATTTTAAGAGCAAGGTCTTGATGCCACAGGCGCAATTTGAAATCATATCCGATGAATTGAAAAATGACGGAAAAGAATATGATCAATGGATTAAAGATAAAAAGAAGGAAACAGAGATTAAGATATTTATCGATGGATTGATGTGGAAAGACGGAGAAGTGGTGGTCAGATAATTCCTAAATCACAATATCTAATTTTTGATGCTAGGGAATTTTATTTATGCGGGTATGGTTCAGTGGTAGAATGCGACCTTCCCAAGGTTGAGATACGGGTCCGATTCCCGTTACCCGCTCAAGAGCCCTTTACTTTTTATGAAAAGTAGTGTATAATATAAAACATTAAATTTGTTCTTTGAATAAAAAAGGGATGACACAAACCAATAGGAGGAAACATGGCAGAACACGCAGGGTTTTACAAGACTGTAAGGAGTAGCTTGATCAATCGTAAGGAGGAGTTGATTCGTGCTCTCGACAATGCAACATACGATTGCAAGGAGATGCTTCGAGAGACGGGTGGCGAGAAGGGTCCGATCTCGAGCCATCAGGCTGATAATGACATTATCGGCTACAACGCTATCATCGGCCTGAAGAGCATGTCTTCGATGCAAATCAAACAGGGCATCGAAGACGTTGACGAGGCACTAGGGCGCTTGGATAGAGGCGAGTATGGCTCTTGTGAGGAGTGCGGAGAGGAGATTGACGGCAAGAGGCTTGCCCTCAATCTCGCTGCGAAGAGATGCGTTCCTTGCGAGCAGGAGCTTGAAATGGAGGAGAAGCGCAAAAAGCCCCTACACAAGCTCCGCACGGGAGCCACATCAAGGTTTTAGTTTGTAAATAACCCAACCCCCATAACCGTCATCCCGGTTGCGAAAAGACCCGCTTAAAAAGCGGGTCTTTTTTATTCTTTCTTTCACTATTTTATTGTATAATTTAACCAAGAGAAAAGGTCGTTGGCATAACAATTAACCATTAGCAATTAATAACAAGCAGTTAACTGCTAATGGTTCGCACAGCATATGAAAAATCATAATTACGATCTCGTAAAAATGCTTTTTGCGGCGCTTGACGATTCTTATAGGATTGAAAAATATTATCTGAAGGATTCAGAAGCTTGTTCTCATTGTCATGAAGTTTTTTCCAAGATGAAGCAAGATATCGATGGTCATGTTGAGATGTTGAGAAATGAAGTGGTCAGGCACTCTAAGGAAGACGCATTTGATTAGGTTGGCGATACGGCTGATTTGCCGGTAAGTTGCTTAGTTGAAAATTCCAGCGCGCAAACGCTGGAATTTTTTATTGAAATTTGTTAGAAAATATAAGAAATGAAAAAAGAAAATCAAAAATTTTATGTGATTTGTCATAATATCAGGAGCGCTTTTAATGTTGGATCTATTTTCAGGACTGCCGATGCTTTGGGGGTGGACAAGGTATTTTTGTGCGGATACACTCCGACGCCCAAAGATGAGAAGATTAAAAAAGTGTCTTTGGG
>CAYHBU010000038.1:0-7585 GCA_964354925.1 uncultured Candidatus Saccharibacteria bacterium
TGATCCAGGAGCGCAAAATTCAGTTTCAGCAGCACCCATAACGCAAATCTTATATTTTGGCAATTTACTATCAGTCATAATATTATTAATCATTATATCAATTTAAATCAAAAAAAACAAAATCCACAGTCTTTATCTTTACTTTTTCATTGATTCATTGTATTGTTTTCCAAATGAATTTATCAGACTTTGATTACGAATTACCTGAAAAGCTCATTGCTCAAAAACCGACCTTGCCAAGGGATAAGTGTCGGCTATTGATCCTTGATCGCAAAACCGGAAAGATCCAACATAAAAAATTTTTCAATATTGTGAATTTTTTACAAAAAGGAGATGTCTTGGTGGTCAATAACTCCAAGGTTATCCCCGCAAGACTTAACGGAAAAAAAAGGACTGGCGGAAATGTCGAAATATTTTTGATTAAAAAAACAGCGACCGACGAATGGGAGGCATTGCTCAAAAAATTCAAAGCATCAACTTTCACTAAAGCTTCGACGGACAAGAAAGCGCTCGATATAATTATCTCAAAAAATCTCATCGCTACTCCCGTAAAAAACGTCGGAGAAGGTATTTGGAAAATAAAATTCAACCAAAAAGGTTCCATGCTAGATACTTCCATCCGCAAATATGGCCAGACACCATTGCCGCCCTATATCAAAAAACAATCAAAGCTTAAAGACTACCAGACTATTTATGCTCAAAGAGAAGGATCGGTAGCTGCGCCGACCGCAGGTCTTCATTTCACGAAAAAACTTTTCAATAACCTGAAAAAAAGGGGTGTGATCATAGAGACAATCACGCTCCATGTCGGACTGGGAACATTCAGTCCCATCAGGGAAGATAATGTTGAAAAACATAAAATGCATGGCGAGTGGGGGGAAGTTTCTGCCAAAACCGCTAAAGCAATAAATAAAGCTAGGGCGGAAGACAGGCGAGTGATAGCTGTTGGCACAACAAGCGCAAGAACCCTGGAAGCGTTTGCAAAAGAAGTTAAAAGCTCAAAGTCCATGCCTACCGGCAGGCAGGTAAAAATTAAAAGAAAAATACAAATTAAATCTGGCAAAAAAGAAGTTGATATATTTATCAAGCCTGGGTATGATTTTCAGATAGTAGATGGAATGATAACGAACTTTCATTTGCCAAAAACCACACTTCTGCTTTTGATATCAGCGCTGGCAGGTAGAAAAAAAATCATGCAATCCTACCAAGAAGCTATAACTAAAAAATACAAATTCTTCAGTTTCGGAGACGCAATGCTTATAATATGACAACAAAAAAATCTAAAAATATAAAATTAAAAACTTTAGTCACCAGACGCGGGAAAATAAACCTGCCGGCTTTTATGCCGATTGCTACAAGGGGCGCAGTTAAAAATCTAACACCGGAAGAATTAAAAACAATCGGCGCTCAAATCATTCTTTCTAATACTTATCATTTATTCCAGCGACCCGGATTGGATATTTTAAAAAAGTTTAACGGACTTCATGGCTTCATGAAATGGAAGGGCCCAATTCTTACCGACAGTGGCGGCTATCAAGTGTTTTCCCTTGCTCATAAAAGAAAAATAGCAGAGGAGGGAGTCAGGTTCACCTCAGAAATAGACGGCAAAGAAATCTTTTTAACTCCGGAAAAAGTCATCGACATACAACTAGCCATCGGCTCAGATATCATCATGGTCCTGGATGAATGTCCGCCCTGGCCCTGCACAAAAGAATACGCTGAAAAATCTTTAGAGTTAACGTTAAGATGGGCAAATAGATCAAAAATGCACTTTGAAAATAAAGTTAAAAAAATACCAAAAAATAAAAGGCCTTTGCTTTTTGGCATTGTCCAAGGATCAACTTTCTCTGATTTAAGAAAAAAATCCGCTGAGGAGCTTTTAAAAATCGGCTTTGACGGATACGCCATCGGAGGAGTATCGGTAGGCGAGCCAACAAAAGAAAAATGCAGAATCATAAAAACCGTCGCCCAAATACTGCCTCAAAATAAGCCTATTTACGTCATGGGTTTTGGCAAGCCGGAGGAAATAGTCCAAGCCGTAAAATACGGGGCCGATATGTTTGATTGCGTCATCCCCACAAGAGAAGCAAGGCATGGCCGAATATACATTAAAAATAAAAATTTAAAATTTAAAGAATTGCAAATAACCAATGCAAAATTTAAACTAGATATAAAGCCACTCGATGAAAATTGTAATTGCTATACTTGTAAAAATTATTCCCGCGCCTATATTAATCATCTTTTCAAAATCAAAGAATCACTCGCTCAGCGCCTCGCCACAATTCACAACCTGCAATTCTATCTTGAACTGATGAGAAAATTGCAAAAGAAAAAATAATTCCAAAATAAAAAACTGCACATTTTGTGCAGTTTTTTAAATATTAAAATATAAATCTTACCGCAAGAAAAGCGACCACAGATAAAATAATCGTACCGGCAAAAGCATAGATATTGCCCAGTCTATAAATACTATCCCCATAATCTTTCGGATTAACAAATAGATGCCACAATACCGAAACTATCACATAGACAACTATCAACCAGAAGAATTTTCCGCCATATAAAACAGCGCTTAAGATTGTTAAAATACTGAACATTGAGAATAACGTGCCATGCGTAATTGCAAAAAATGGCGCCAGCAACAACGTTAATAAAAAACCAACCTTACTCCGAATATTCTTCATATACCCTCCTTTTTATCTATATATTTTTAAGGATCTTTCTTGATGATAATCAACAATAACATGTAAGTCAATAAAAACTGCCCATTTTATGGACAGTTTTTATTTTATTTTTTGCAAGTCCGCTTCAACCATCTGCCTCAAATTTCGCTACATAATCAAGAACTTTTTTCTCTTCATCCTTTTTCATCTCTCTCCATCCATTATGATTTTTTTTATCTTCTTAGAGAATTTTAGAAGCTTCGGGAACTGATCACTTGAAGGCTTCAAGATGTGTGGCACGTTGAAAATCTTATTCATCTCGATCACCAGCAATCCTGACCGAGGAAATCTTTTTGTCGCCTCGCAAAGCATAATCGGATCGCATCGTAGATATTTCAAAATCAGATCCTGTCTTTTTATATCTATGAATTTAATGCTTCTTTCAAAGTGCTTGAAGCTTACGGCCTGCACTCCAGCTGGCACAGCAATCAATTCATCGCTCTTCATCAATTCATCATGATTGAGACATGGCTCATGGATCGGAACAACATGGATCATTCCATTCATAAAATCATTCGGGTCGACAAATGCCATCGAGAAATTATCATCACGGAAAAAAGATAACTGATAGATAATATCCCATCTTGTCGTGAATCTACTGATCGGATTCTTGACTGTGGCAATCGCTTTCATTAAACCCATATACACTTCCGTCAGATTGCCCTGGAAATCCTTGCTAAAAATCTCCTCTGGAAATATCTCCAAAGAACGCTCCACCGTGACAATATCCACCATCTCATCCTCCTTTGCCTCGCTACACCTTGCGAAGTATGCGCGGGCATTTATTTGTTGAAGAACTATAGCAGTTTTCTGTGATCATACAATGCCTTTATCTCCTCTCGTACGACCCTCCTATCATCCCATTCAATCTTCTTGCCATTATCAAGCATCATCAATGGCTCACTGCCCTTGCCTGTTATTATGACTATATCGTCTTTCTTGGCCATATTCAATGCCTTTCTGATTGCCTCCCTCCTATCAAGTATCTTGCAAAAAGATCCTGGCATTTGGAATTTAATATTATCGCTTTTAGAAAATCCCTTAGCTATATCTTCTAATATCGACAACGGATCTTCGTCATATGGATCTTCATTGGTCAATATTATCTCGTCGCAATTATGAGCCGCTATTTTTCCCATTTCGGGACGCTTCCATTTATCCCTGCCACCTCCAGCCGCACCCAAGACACAAATCAGCCTTGATCCGGATGGCTTCAATACGGCGAGAGCTTCTTGCGCAGCAGTCAAACTATCCGGAGTATGCGCATAATCAACCACCACCTTGAAATCCTGGCCCTCCTGGATAAATTCCATCCTGCCAGGAATGGTATCTATTTTTTCAATCGCTCTTTTTGCAATTTCATAATCCACTCCATAAATAGCGGCTGTCTTGATAGCTGCTGCGCCATTACGCGCATTAAAGTCTCCAACTAATTTCATTTTTAAATCTTTTGCATCTTTCAATGAATATAAATATTTGTTTTGTGCTGGTATGTCAAAAAATTCCTCAAAATGTTCATCATCTCTATTTAGCACATGATTGTTCTTCACATATCTGAAAAATTCAAGTTTTGCATTTTTATATGCCTCAAATGAACCATGCGCCTCGATATGTTCTGGGGCGAGATTAGTAAATACGGCCGTATCAAAATCTATGAATTGGTGCCTATGTTGAACGACGCCTTGAGATGTCACCTCCACGATTGCATATTGGCAACCGGCGCGAACTGCATCTGATAAAAACTTTTGAACCATAGATCTGCCTGGCATCGTCATCTTGAGATTGTTGGTCCATTCATTTTTACCGATCTTGAACTGGATAGAAGAAATCACCGCCACCTTATATCCGGCTTCTTCCAATACCTTGCCCAGAAAATATATGAACGAAGACTTGCCTTTCGTGCCAGTGACGCCGATAACCGTCAGTTTTTTTGATGGGCGACCATATATCAATGACGACAAAAAAGACAGCGCATAATGATAAATCGGCTGACAGAAACGATAAATAGATTTAGGAATGATATATTTTTCAAAAAACCTTAGAATTTTATTCATTTTTATTTGTATTTTTTTAATATAGAAACTGCTAAAATCGATCCTAATAAATTCAACTGCATATCATCAATCGTATCATGAGCATCGCCCAGACGGATCTGATGCCCCCAATAGAGCATATCCTCGATATATTCTACCCATTCATATCCGAATCCGACCAGAAAAGCTATGGCAACCGTCATTATAAATAGCCATTTTTCAGAAAACGAATTCTGATTCCTAATTCTAACATTTCTTAAAATATCATAAATAATGAAAGCTATGACTCCCCCTCCAGTCAAATGAGCGATTTTGTCGAACCAAGGAGAGAAGGAGTCGTAGAGACCGTACATATCCCCAAAGGCATCAAGGCTCAAACTGATAAATGCCATCAAGAAACTTACCGGTGAAAAATTTATCTTGTTTTTATCCAAGTAATAAAAAATCACCTCCATAGCGATCCAGACCAAGCCGACAGTCAATATCAATCCTTCCCAAGTAAAAACCACCTGTCCCCTGAAAAATCTCCACCTGAAAATCTCATAGAGCAGGACTGCAATAAACCCAAACCTGGATAAATTAATAAAAAACTTATTATTCATCGATAAATCCTGTTTGATTAGAAAATCTTTTTCGCAATAGAATATAGTAGATACCATTTTCTATCGATTACTAAATCAAAAGCTCCTAAATATTTTTTTTCTTTTCCGCCAAACCCTTGCTTGAACCTTGTCACTCCGGGCCATTTTTCAGAAATGCCCCATAAATCATAAATCTTGAAGTTCTTACTTTTCGCATATTTAACTATCTCCCAATGCAACAGATATGGCGCCATCACATTCCTGTTTTCCGAAGAAGAAGCACCATGCAAGTAAACCGCTTTGCCATTAAAAAAATTCACCATCGCTCCGGCCAGTATTTTATTTTCAAACGAAGCCACAAATAAACAATTTTCGAATTGATCAGTTTTTGTATTTAAAAGCTTCTCGTAATAATCCTTTTTGTGCAGATAAAATCCATCTCTTTTTGCGGTGTCCTGAAGCAACCCAAAAAATTTTTCAAAATGGTCATCATTGCCTGATCTTATTATTTCCACGCCGTATTTCTGGGCAAGGCGGATATTATATCTAGTTTTTGGCTTCATTCCTGCCAATATATCCTCTTCACTCTTTTGCAAATCCAATAAGATGGTGTGGGATGGCTGCAGTTCTTTTTCCGATTTATTCAAAATGGTTTCTGCAAATCCTTTCCGGTGAATCTCCGAACCAATCAATGGCTCCATTTTCAAGAATACTGTATTTTCTTTTTTGCAAATATCCGACAGAACATCTAAAAAATCATCGAAGTATTTTTTCTTTTGGTCGTAATATATTTTTGAATACTTCGCTTCTTTGTTTATTTTTTCTCCGCCTCCGTACACCTCCTCTATCTTATCTATGATTCCAATCCCATATACCGGACCCTGGGGGATATATAAATATTTTTTCCCAAAAGGAAGGTCGTGCTTTATTATCTGAGCGCAAAATATCGGCGCATCTTCCCTTATCTTTTCGTCAACAAACCACACCCTCCAAACTTTTCTGCCAAAGCTCTCTTGGAGCTCACCCCACTCAAAAGACTGCAAAAAGGATCCTCTGTTTTCCAGGATGAATTTGTTCCATTTCTCCTTGTTCTCGACAAAAATTATTTTCATTTCTCATCAATCAATCGGACAAAGTAGGTGGCGCTACATATGTCCTGAATCTGCCACTTATATCCTTAGTGTATCCCATAAAAGACAAATAAAAAAGCTGTCTTTTCACAGACAGCTTTCGACTATTTCTTCATCTTGAAAACAATTTTCTTGCCCTTGTTGATCGTGACATAGCCACCGATCGGCACCGCCATTAGATACCTGATGATATTGTGTCCAAAATTAGAAACAGCCAATATCGGCAGGGGATTGCCGGCATCCACCCTTTTTCTTAATATGTCTGCCAGATAATCTTTCAGAAATTCTAGGGCCTTTTTTTGCCTTGCTTTATATTCGGGATTTTTAGCGTAGGTGGTTAACGACCCCACAACCAAGCACTTCAGCTTGTCGAATATCTTGTGCCGGTTCAAAGCTGCAAAAAACCTATGCAGATCTTCCCTGTCAACCTGAAACTCCTCAATGAACAAGACGTATTTACTCCAGTTGTACTTTGGCGGATCGGACCGATTCAGGAAATTAACGAAGGTGGACAAATTGCCACCTATCGGTATTCCGGAAAATTGCCTTGCCGGAGGAGCAGTCAGCCAAAAAGATCCTTTGTAGTCAATTTCTTTTCCAGAAATCAATGAAAAAATCTTTTTAAAATTACCCTTTCCCAAGGTAAGCGACGTGAAATATATTACTGGAACTTCGGAAAAATAATACAGCTCATTCAGCAAGAATGTAAAATCAGAAAACCCCATAAAGACTGGTTGACGCTCCGCAATCATTTTAAAATCCTTCTTTTTCAACTTCAGAACCAGATCTTCTGCTCCAGTGCCACCTGCCACAGAGATAACCAAGTCAAATTCTTTTATCGCTTTTTGGAAATCGGCATATCTGCCGTTTGTCGGACCAGAAGTATGCTGGATTTTCTGATCATACGTGAAAAGAGAATCTCCGAAATGCACGTCTTTTATCTGGGGCATATTTTTCATTATTGCCCTGATCGTTCTTCTTAGCGCCTTGCGATCACTCTCGCACAACCCGGTAGACGGGGCGACAAAACAAACTCTTTCAATCATCCTTGGCTCCGACATAACTATCACCTCCTATTATTTGATTTTAAAGGACACTTGAAATCTATCGAACTATTT
>CAYHBU010000039.1:0-7276 GCA_964354925.1 uncultured Candidatus Saccharibacteria bacterium
GACACAGATGAGATGAAAGAGGAAAATGAGGCTTACGAAAAAGGACAAAGAAACTATCGTAGTCAAAAGTAATAAAAAACGCGGTGGCAAAGCCACCGCTTTTTTTATTCTTATGCCATATTTTCAGAAATTATTTACATATTTATTGACATCTATCCGTTTTTTTGTTAAACATATAAATACTTTCAATGTGTGAGTTTTCAATACTTGCATTTTTTTGTTTTTTGTGTAAAATCATAAAATTATAAAATCATAAAGCATGAATCGGGAAGCGTAAAACATAAGATCGAATTATTTTAAGTTTTAAGTTTCAAGTTTCAAGTTTCAAGTTTCTTGCCTACAATAAATCAGTTATTAAAAAAGAAGAGAAAATCTCAAAAAGCAAAAACAAAATCTCCTGCTATGGGTTTTGGTTTTAATACTGTCCACAATCGTCCTACGGATTATGCAGCACCTTTCAAAAGAGGCGTTTGCGTAAAAGTGACGACCATGACCCCTAAAAAACCTAACTCAGCTCTCCGTAAGGTGGCGAGGATCAGATTGACCAACGGTATGGAGGTGACAGCATATATTCCTGGAGAAAAACATAATTTGCAAGAACACTCAGTGGTTATGATCAGGGGCGGACGCGTTAAAGATTTGCCAGGTGTCAGATACCACATCGTCAGAGGCAGGTTGGATGCTGCTGGTGTTGAAGGCAGAAAACAAGAGAGATCAAAATACGGCGTTAAAAAACCAAAAGCTTAAAATATTAATTAATAAATTAGTAAGAGAATGAGAAAACCAAGAAAAAATAAAAGAATACAGGAGCCAGATGGCAAATATAATAGTCTTCTTATAACCAAGTTGATTAATTATGTCATGGAAGATGGCAAAAAAACCGCAGCTCAAAAAATAGTCTACGGTGCCTTTGATCTCATCGCTAAAGAAACTGAAAAAGATCCTATGGAGATTTTTGACTTAGCGATGAAAAACGTATCTCCAGCGGTTGAAGTGAAATCAAGAAGGATTGGTGGTGCTAACTACCAAGTGCCAAGAGACGTGAGAGGCGAGAGGAAGATGTCACTCGCTTTCAGATGGATGCTTGATGCCGCGGGCGCTAAAAAAGGCAAGCCGATGGCAAAAAAATTGGCAGAAGAGTTGATCCTTGCTTCCAAAAATGAAGGTAACGCTATCAAGAAGAAGATGGATACTCACAGGATGGCTGAAGCCAATAAGGCATTTGCTCATTTCAGCTGGTAATTATTGATTAATTTTTGACTTATATTGCGCTTAGCGGCGAGCCGCTTGGCGCTTTATGTTTAATAACTTATGCGTAAATATCCTCTAGACAAAGTTAGGGATTTCGGAATTATCGCTCATATTGATGCGGGCAAGACGACCGTTTCGGAAAGAATTTTATTTTATACTGGTGTTTCTCATAAGATCGGTGAAGTGCACGAAGGTGAAGCTGTTATGGATTGGATGGAACAGGAAAGAGAACGCGGTATTACCATCACTGCAGCTGCTACGACTTGTTTTTGGACTCCTACCTATAGGGGCGGAGACAAAGAATACGAACATCGCTTCAATTTGATCGACACTCCTGGACACGTAGACTTTACTGTGGAAGTAGAGCGTTCTTTGAGGGTTCTTGATGGTGGCGTTGTCGTTTTTGACGGTGTAGCTGGCGTAGAACCTCAATCAGAAACCGTCTGGCATCAAGCTGATAAATATAAAGTGCCAAGAATCTGTTTTATCAATAAATTAGACAGGACTGGCGCTGATTTTGAAAAAGATGTCAAATCAATCAATGATAGATTGAATCCGAAAGCTATCCCGATTCAGATTCCTGTCGGAGTAGAAGAGAACTTCAAGGGCGTAATCGATCTCATCAAGGAAGAATTTATTTATTTCGAAGGTGTTCACGGAGAAAAGATTATTCGTACAGAAATCCCAGCTGAAAACAAAGAGATGGCTGCAAAATATCGCGCTGATATGGTTGAAAGGATTGCATCTGAAGATGATACTTTGATGGAAAAATATCTGAATGGCGAAACATTGTCTATCGATGAATTAAAATCAGGCCTCAGGAGAGCGACTATTTCTGGTGCCGTAAATCCGATTCTTTGTGGCACGGCCCTGAGGAACAAGGGAGTTCAGATTCTGCTCGATGCTGTTGTCGATTATTTGCCTTCCCCGCTCGATGTTCCTGCTATCACTGGCAAGGATCCTAAGACTGGAGCGGAGATCACCAGAGAGGCGACTGACGACGCTCCATTCGCTGCATTGGCTTTCAAGATTGCAACTGACCCATTTGTCGGATCATTGACTTTCTTCAGGGTTTACTCAGGTAAGCTCGAAAAAGGTTCTTATGTATACAACTCTACAAAAGGCGAAAAAGAAAGAATTAGTCGTATTTTGAGAATGCACTCAAATCAAAGAGAGGAAGTGGAGCATATTTTCGCCGGTGAAATCGGTGCAGCGGTTGGTCTGAAGACTACCAAGACAGGCGATACTTTGTGTGATGAAGAAAATCCGATCATCCTTGAAGAGATTCATTTTTCTGATCCGGTTATCTCAGAGCGTATCGAACCGAAAACTAAAGCTGACCAAGAAAAGATGGGTCTTGCTTTGAGACGTCTCGCCGATGAAGATCCAACACTCAGAATCAGAGTCGACCAAGAGACTGGCGAAACTATCATTGCTGGTATGGGCGAGCTTCATCTTGAAATCATCGTTGATAGGATGAAGAGAGAATTCAAAGTTGAGGCTAATGTCGGTGCTCCTCAGGTAGCATTTAAAGAGACTATTAAAAAGGAAGCAGAGGCAGAAGGTAAATACATCAAGCAATCTGGTGGTCGTGGCCAATATGGTCATTGTAGATTGCGCGTTGCTCCTCTTGAAAGAGGAAAGGGTTTTGAATTTGTAAATGAAATCAAGGGCGGTGTCATTCCTCAAGAATTCATCCCAGCTGTCAATAAAGGCGTAAAAGAAGCTTTTGAACGCGGTGTTCTTGCCGGATTCCCGATGCAGGACATACAAGTCACTCTATATGATGGTTCGTTCCACGATGTCGATTCCAATGAAGCAGCTTTCAAGATTGCAGGTTCTATGGCATTCCAAGATGCTTGCAGGATGGGAGGATTGATATTGCTTGAGCCTATCATGAAAATCGAAGTCATCACTCCAGCTGAATATATGGGCGATGTTACTGGCGATGTAAATTCTAAGAGAGGCAGGATCGAAAAGATGGATGATAGAGGTGCGATGAAGGTCATTGGCGCAAAAATTCCGCTTGCTAAAATGTTCGGCTATGCAACACAGATCAGATCAATGTCACAAGGCAGGGCTTCTTACACGATGGAATTTTCTCATTATGAAGAAGTGCCAAAGAATGTTGCTGAGGAAATCATTGCAGGCAGAGCAAGTAAGTAGGATTTGGAGGTTAGAATTTTGAAATTGGGTAAGTTGTTCTAAATTCTATATTCCATATTCTAAATTCTATTTATATGGATGGAGAAATATTCAAAAAAATATTAAAAAATGATTCCGAGAAGCTAATCATAATGGATGGCGGTAAGCCTAAATTTGTGGTGATGAGCTATGACAGTTACAGGGAGATGGCAAGTGGTAGCGCAGTCAATGAAAAATTTGAAGTTGACTTCAATGAATTGATTTCGCGAAACGAAAAACAGCACACAAAAGGTGAGGAGGAGATTGTGAGTATGAATGAGAATATCCAGGGAGTAAAACGATCCGGCGAATTATCTTTAGATGATTTGCCGATAATGTAGCGGTTGATTCCTTATACGACTTCCAATATATATTTTTAAAACTCAAAAAATATATAAAATCGGCTTAATATTTGATAAGAGTAAAACGTTATCAAGTAGTATATGCCTCAGGTTTGGCATAAATAAGCGCATTGATGCTGGATGATGATATATGGGGTTGACATTATTCTTATTTTTGCTATTATTTCCGCTATAATTTTGAATAATAATTAATCAATTAATTAACATTAACTTTTCAGAATTTTTTAATTTTTTTAAATAACCGTCTGGCGAATTTAAAAAAGTTAAAAAGTAAAAGTTGATCTTAAATAAAAATGGCAGAGAAATTCGAACGTACAAAACCTCATGTCAACGTCGGTACAATCGGTCACGTTGATCATGGTAAAACAACTTTGACTGCAGCTATCTTGCACTCATTGAGCTTGGCCGGTAACAAGGTCCGCATGGAAAATATCGACCAGATCGATTCAGCTCCAGAAGAAAAAGCAAGAGGTATCACTATTGCCTTGCACCACTCAGAATATGAAAGCGACAAGAGACACTATGCTCATATTGATGCTCCTGGTCACGCTGACTACATCAAGAATATGATTACTGGTGCTGCTCAGATGGACGGTGCTATCTTGGTGGTATCTGCAGCTGATGGTCCTATGCCTCAGACAAGAGAACATATTTTGCTCGCCAGACAAGTCGGTGTTCCAGTTTTGGTTGTTTTCTTGAATAAAGTTGATATGGTTGATGATCCTGAGCTTATTGATTTAGTAGAAGCTGAAGTCAGAGAGCTTTTGACTAAATACAAATACGATGGCGACAAAGCTGTTGTTATCCGCGGTTCAGGCCTCAAAGCATTGGAAGGCAAGACAGCTGATGATCCATATGTGCAAAAAGTATTGGAACTCATCAAAGCTCTTGATGAAAACGTCCCAGAACCAGTCCGTGAGACAGACAAGCCTTTCCTTATGGCTATCGAAGATGTTTTCTCAATTGAAGGTAGTGGCACTGTAGTCACTGGCCGTTCTGAAAGAGGTTCTGCTAAGATTGGTGATGAGGTTGAAATCGTAGGATTGAAACCGACTCAAAAAACTACTATTACCGGTCTTGAAATGTTCAACAAGCAACTTGAAGAAACATTTGCTGGTGATAACGCCGGTATCTTGATCCGTGGTCTCAAAAAAGAAGATGTTGAAAGAGGTCAGGTTCTCGTAAAACCTGGATCCGTAAATCCACACACTGAATTTGAAGCTGAAGTTTACATTTTGACCAAAGAAGAGGGCGGAAGACATACCCCATTCTTCAAGGGATATAAACCTCAGTTCTACATCAGGACAACTGATGTGACGGGTGAGGTTGAATTGCCAGCTGGTGTTGAAATGGTTATGCCTGGCGATACCATCACTTTCAAAGTAAAATTGATTTCTGCGGTAGCCTTGGAAGATAAGCAACGCTTCGCTATCCGTGAGGGTGGCAAGACCGTAGGTGCAGGTGTCGTTACAAAAATCATCGCTTAATAAACTAAGATCGTACTTTAAATTAAAAATGGCAGTAAAAGAAGAGGTAAAACAAAAAATAAGGATTAAGATCAAGGCTTACGATCACAAGATTATCGATAATAGCGTCAAGCAAATTATTGATGCATCTCAAAGATATGGAGCAGAGGTTGTTGGTCCAGTTCCTATGCCGACAGCTATCCATAAGTATGCTGTGAATAGATCTACATTTGTTCACAAGACTTCTGGAGAGCAGTTTGAAATGAGGGTTCACAAGAGGATTATTGATATTTTGAATCCAAATCCAAAGATCATCGATTCTCTCATGAATTTGAATTTGCCAGCAGGCGTAGACATTGAGATCAAGATGATGTAGTCCAGGTTAGTACCCAGTAGCCAGGAAATTATCTCTACTAGATAATTTCCTGCATACTAGGCACTAGAAGACGGTAAAGACAGGATGTAAAAACGTGCCATAGTTTAACCCCCATTATTGGGAAAAATTGGGTTAAGCCCAATTTTTTATTTATCAGTGAGTGGTGCAGGATTCATAAAAACTTGATTCTGTATCTGTAAAAATATGAAATTTATCTTAGGTAAAAAACTTGGAATGTCTGAAATGTTTTTAGAAGATGGCAAAAGCATCGGTGTTACGGTTGTTGAGGTTGGTCCATGCGTCGTGACTCAGGTCAGGGACGCTGAAAAAGACGGTTATCATGCTGTGCAAATCGGATTTGGCACAAGGAAAAATTTAAGTAAAGCAGTCAAGGGACACCTGAAAGAATTGGGCAGTTTTGCAATATTAAAAGAATTCAGACCAAAGAACAATGAAGTGTTGAGCATGGATGTCGGCGACAAGATTGACGCCTCTATATTCGAAGCAGGAGAAAAAGTTGCTGTATCAAGCATCACCAAGGGACGTGGTTTCCAAGGTGTCGTAAAAAGGCACAAATTCCGTGGCGGTTCTCGCACTCATGGTCAGAAGCATAGTGAAAGAGAGCCGGGTTCTATCGGTTCCGTATGGCCACAAAGAGTCGTAAAGGGAAAGAGAATGGCTGGAAGAATGGGAGGCGACAAGGTTACTTTAAGAGGTATTAAGATAATGAAAATCGATATAGAAAATAATATCGTAGCCTTAAAAGGTGCTATTCCAGGAAAAAGAGGAGGGCTACTTGAAATCAAAGCCTAATTTTATTAAGAAGATAAATCCATGAAATATCCAGTATACAATTTAAAAGGAGAAGAAATCGACACTATTGATTTGCCTCAAGATCTTTTCGGCGTTGAAATGAATAATGATCTCTTGCACCAAGTCGTTGTCAGCCAGCAATCAAACGCTCGCAGTGCAATCGCGCACACAAAGACAAGAGGCGAGGTAAGAGGTGGCGGCAAAAAGCCTTGGAGACAAAAAGGCACAGGTCGCGCAAGGCATGGTTCTACCAGATCTCCGATTTGGGTCGGTGGTGGTGTTACTTTTGGTCCAAGAAACGAAAGAAACTTCGAAAAGAAAATCAACAAGAAGATGAAAAGAAAAGCTTTACTCATGGCTTTGTCGACTAAGGTTTCTGATAATCAGCTCGTGATTTTTGAAGATTTGAAAATGAAGGATCCAAAGACACAAACTATGGCTAATGCTATTGCTAAGGTTTCAAGCACTCCAAAGCCAAAAGCGCTTTTCGCATTGAACACTGAAGACAAGAACGCATGGCTTGCATCAAGGAACTGCGCAGGAGCAAAAGTAATTTCAATCAGTCAATTGAATGTCAATGATGTTTTGAGCAAAAAATTTGTCATAGTATCAAAAGACGGAATTGAAGAAATCAAAAAAAATCTTTCTAAATAGAATTTTACAAAAATATGGCATTATTAAATTTTCTAAAAAATAAAAAGAAGGTGGAAGAGATAAAAGAGTCAAAGGAAACAACGACCACTAAGGTTGCTGTTAAAAAAACTCCTAAATCTGCCAAAAAAGAAGAAAGTGAAACCAAGATTTCTTTCAAGGGACGTGGAGCG
>CAYHBU010000039.1:7286-7540 GCA_964354925.1 uncultured Candidatus Saccharibacteria bacterium
GCTGGTGCGGGTTTAGTATTGCAAAATCCTCATGTCACGGAAAAGGCGACATCTTTGGCTGAAAGTGACAAATATGTCTTTGAGGTTTCAAATACTGCCAATAAGACAGAAATAAAGAAATCAATCGAGAAATTATATAATGTTAAAGTTTTAAATATCAATATTTTGAATATGCCAGGAAAAAAGAGAAGAGCAGGTAAGAGCTATGGCACGACTTCAGGTTTTAAAAAGGCGATAGCGACATTGCCAAAAGG
>CAYHBU010000040.1:0-7439 GCA_964354925.1 uncultured Candidatus Saccharibacteria bacterium
ACAACTATCGTAGAACTTAGCACGCTATCTCCGACCATCTTGAAAACCGGTACTGACTCACCGGTCAATGATGATTGATCGATACTCGCCCGACCCTCCACAACAACTCCATCGACTGGTATCCGCCCTCCAAGGCCGACCACTATCAGGTCTCCTTTCTTGATCTGATCTATCGCCAATTCAATAACTCCATCTCCCCTTTTTATTTTCGCCTTATGTGGCTTTAGTTTCAACAAGCCTTCTATGCTACGACGCGCCAAAGCGTCAACATAACTTGAAAAAATCCTGGCCGAAGTCAACATCAGATTTATAAATACCGCTGAAGCATATTCTCCGGCCATCAACGAAAAAACAAGGGCAACGCTAGCCAAAAGATCGACTGATATTTTTTTATTTCTCAGCGATTTTACAGCACTCCAGATAACCGGTAAAGTTGCAATTCCGGAAACCATAATCAACAAGACTTCGTCTACTTCAAAAGGAATAATTTTTAAATAATACGCTCCTAAAATAAAAATCAATATCGCGAGCAGGATATTATTAAAATTCAAGACCTCTCTTGGATGATTTTTCTTGCGAAGATACAGATACAGATAAATGGACGCCACCAAAAAAATATTTAAAAACATAAACCAGGGTGTTCCCCAAGAAAAACCATCAAATTTCACATCTGAAAATGGCCACAAAAATGGCGTCGGATAGAATTGATACGTATGCGTCGGAATATCAATCAAGATATGGATCAACCAAGACAAGAGCTCCCAAATCGGTCTCCTGAAGATTAGGAAACTTAATCCGAACACGACCGCGAAAATCGCTAGGCTATGCGTGAGACTATAAAGAAAACTGGTAAGCCGGAAAATAAACAAGGTATCTGGCTGGATAGGCTCTGTCGCGTCGGGCCTCGGCCAATCACCAAAACTCATATACCCGAATATAATACTCCCCAAAAGCCACACGAAAAGAGACGCAAAAGCAAAAACATCGGGGAACACCCCCCAAAACATTGCCCACTTTATGCGCAAATGTTTTTGGGATTTTAGATTTATCCCCTTGAAAATAGCTCCGCTCCAAAGGCCATGAGAAAATACATCCATAAAAGTAATCCCGCAATTAATGTATTTATTTTAACAAAAAATCATCCTAATTCCCATCCAAGAAATTTGACACAATCACATATTCGTCATAATATAGCAATTACTGGATCAGATCTTAAAAATACTTCAAGGAGGAGACAAGACTATGGAGAGAGGTTTTGCTACGGGAACGAAGGTGAATAACAGGATGGAAGGAAAAATCGGTGTCATCGTCAATGATCCTCATAGGTGCTGCGGAGCCGAGGAAGTGCTTGTCGTTTACGACGGCGACCCCATAGCTCTGGGGACTGATATGAGTATCTTGGAGAATCTTGGCCCTGAAAACGCCAAGGCAGACCCAAAAAGATGTGGTGCTAACCAAGGTGGAAAATGCTGTCTATTTCTAGCGATTGACCAGGAAGGAATGGTATGTACAAGATTCACCACGAGAAGAGACGGCATCCTGTTGAGTGCCAACAACAAAATCCAGAAAAGAATCCCGATTGAAATGTATCCCGATTGCCAATTATCATAAAAAACTTAAAAACCGATGCAAGGCATCGGTTTTTTAATTAAATTAAACAATTTTTAAAATTTGTTAATTTATTGACATTAATCGCAATAAAAATCCTGCGATTTGAGCCAACGGAGATCTTAGAAGCGACGAGGAAGGCGCTTGATATGTCTCCGGTGCAGGCTGTGTTTCCATCTGCGGCAGCGGCATTATCTGTTCATATTGTTGTATTGGGTATTGTTGTTGATTTTGATATTGATACTGCTGAGGCTGCTGATACGTAGAAGTGCCGTCTGGCGGAACAAAACCTTCCGGAGGTTTTAGATAACTTTCCGGTGGAGGCGCGCCCTCGGGACGGTAGTCTTGAGGGATAAAACCTTCCGGTGGACGCATTCCTTCGGGAATCATTTGTGTTTGTTCTTTAAATTTTTCCTGTGGTTGCCTTTGATAATCTTCGTATTCTTGAGGCATTACTCCCTCCGGAAGATTTATGTCATTTGGTGGCATTCTCATGCCTTCACGAGGGATCATATTTTTCGGTGGCATCATTCGTTCATCATCCAGCCTGATTTGCTGCATCTGTTGCGGAGCAAAACTACTACATTCTTCTTTATGAGTCGAATCAGCGCAATACACAGCGCACTCTTCAGGACTTTGACAATTACCAGGACCCCCTTTAAACTCCGGTTTTTGAAATTGTGGCGGCATCACACCTTCCCGTAGCATTATTCCTTCTTGACCTTCCGGTTGCATCATGCCTTCGGGAGGACCCATCTCACCGCCAGGTGGTGCTAATTTTTCAAAACAACTTCTCATTTGATCGCCCAATTCCCGCGGAGAAATAAAAGTACCGCTTTGCAATTTATTCAAAACCTCCTCACCAACTGTCGATTTAAGACACTCAGAGATTTCCGGCGGCGCTGACCGTATATGCTCTTGCATTTTCATTCTTCCTTCCTGCATTTTTTCAGCTTCTTCCGGAGGAATCAAATTATTATCTTTAGCAAAATTAAAACATGTTTCTTGATTATCGGGATTCGAACAAAACGCTTCGCATTCATCTTTGCCGCGACATCCGCCAGGACCTTTACCGCCGGTTTTTCTCATTATTTCCACTTCTTCCGGCTTCATCAAACCATGCTCTAAAGCAAACTGCGCACAAACTTCAGTGTTTTCTTCTTTTTGACAAAATGACTCACATTCTTCCTTGCCGCGGCATCCACCCGGCCCTTTGCCCTTGGTCTTTTTCGCCATCTCCACCTCTTCTGGACGCATAAATCCGGCAGCCTCGGCAAAATTTATGCATTCTTCAAAATTTCTCTCATCAGAACAATAAGTATCGCACTCTTCTTTGCCTTTGCAAGCCGGGGGCTTGATACCTTGCTTGACGGCTGCCAAAACCTTTTTGGCATTGGCAAGTTCTTCGGGTGGCATAAAACTTGCCGCCTCAGCAAAAGCCAAACACTCCTCCATATTATCGGGGCTTGAACAATAAGAATCACACTCTTTCTTGCTTTTGCAAGCCGGAGGTTTGACGCCTTTATCGATTGCTGCTTTAACCTTTTTAACTTCTTCCAATTCTCGCGGCGGCAAGATATTATTTTGCTCAGCAAAAGTAACACATTCATTTATATTATCTATATTGTCGCAATACGCTTCACATTCATTTTTATTTTTGCAGCCACCCGGTCCCTTACTACCGGCAGCAATAAATTTTTTGGCTGTTTCTATTTCTTCTTTGGGCATCAAATTTTTCTTTTCAGCAAAGGTGATACAAGCATCAATATTTTCCTGCTTATCGCAATATTTTTTGCAATTATTTTTATCCTTACAATTGCCAAGCTCGCTTATCGGATATTGAATTTCTTCTACTGCCATATCTGCTGTTGTATCTTGCGCCCAAATAGCATCCGCGAAAACAATAAATACAGATAGACTAAAAAATAAAAGGGCTGACAGGAAAAATAAAAGATGTTTTTTATTCATTTTATTCAAAAGGATTAGTCTTTACGTTTTTAAAAGGATTGGATTTTTCAACGGGATTGGATCCGGAAATATTTTCATAGGGATTAGCAGTCGGATTAATAGAAGGCAAAACTCCCTGAGTCGCGCTCTCTGTAATAGTCTCTGCCGCCTCGCTTGCTTTTTCTATTTCGCTGACAGCTTCTTGGGTTTGAGACGCAGCTGGCTCTTCCGGCACTTTTATTTTTTTCCAAGCAAAAAATCCGGCGACTCCGGCCAAGACAATTATTGCTACAATAATAATTAAGATTTTTTTATTCATATACTTTATTATACCCTTTATCAATAATTTTAATAGCAAAGATTATCCACAATCAATGATGCCACCGATAAATAACAGATTTGCTCTCTTTAAAAATAATGCATTGACAGCAACGATCACGGTGGAAGCTGACATAAAAATTGCAGCCAATGCCGGCTCAAGCAATATGCCCTCTGACACTAAAACTCCGGCTGCAAGAGGCAAGGCCACGATATTATATCCAGTAGCCCAAAATAAATTTTGGATCATCTTGCGATATGTCGCCTTGGATAGATTTATAATTTTCACTATGTCTCTAGGATCATTTTTAACTAAAATAATACCAGCTGACTCTATGGCCACGTTGGTTCCTGCACCGATGGCGATCCCCAAATCAGCCTGCGTCAAAGCCGGAGCATCATTAATACCGTCTCCAACCATCGCCACCCTCAATCCCCGTTGCTCCAAAATTTTAACTTTTTTCGCTTTTTCCTGAGGCAATACTCTTGAAAAATATTCATCGATATCCAATTCTTTAGCTACCCACTTAGCTACGCCTTCAGAATCTCCGGTAATCATAGCCACCTTAATGCCGATATTTTTCAATTCCCGTATCGCCTCTTTTGATTCTTCTCTTATCAGATCAGCAAGCGCAATCAATCCGATGATTTCTTTGTCCGCAACGACATAAATAATCGTCTTGCCTTCTTCTGATAATTTATCGGCTTCTAATTTAAATTCATCGGATAAATCAATATTTAGATCCGTCAAGATAGATTGACCGCCAACCAAAATCTTATTGCCGATGCCGGAAAATAAGACTTCACCTCCCACACCTTTTCCGGGCAATCTTTCAAAATTTTTAACCTCGAGCAGATCGATATTTCTCGATCTGGTTTCGGCCACTATTGCCTTGGCTACAAAATGCTCAGAATTCACATCTACCGAAGCTGCCAACTGCAATATCTTGCCGTCATCAATCCCTGCTGTTTTTGTATTTTTGACTACGACGACCTTGGTCACTCCATATTTTCCCTGAGTCAAGGTCCCGGTCTTATCGAATAAAACAATATCTATATTGCGCGCTGCCTCCAATGCCAAACGTTCTCGCACTAAAAAACCTTTTGAAGCAGCGAGTGTCGTGGAGATAGATGCGACGAGAGGCACAGCAAGCCCCAAAGCATGAGGGCATGCAATCACAAGCACCGCCACCAATCTTTCGATTCCAAAAGAAAAATCTCCCTTGATAAAAAACCAGAATGTAAAAGTCAGCAGACTACCGGAGATAGCAATCAATGTAAGATAAAATGCTGCCCTATCAGAAAGGATTTGTAATTTTGATTTTGAAGATTGAGCTTCCGAGACAAGACGCATCACTCCTGCTAAAAAAGTATTTTCCCCTATGCTGGATACTTTTATTTTTAAAACACCGTCGCCATTTATCGCTCCGGCAATAACACTACTACCGACATCTTTCATGACTGGGCTAGACTCACCAGTCAACAATGACTCGTTGACGTCGGATTTGCCATCGATCACGATTCCATCAGCCGGCACTTTTCCACCAGGCCTCACGAAAACCACATCATCAACGCTCAAATCGGTGATGGCCACGGATTTAGTTTCGGCGCCAACAACAACTTCAGCGATATCCGGCAATAATCTTGCGAGTTCCCTCAAAGCGCTTTGTGTACCGGAAACCGCTTTCATTTCTATCCAATGGCCCAAAAGCATTATCGTTATTAATGTTGCTAGTTCCCAAAAAAGACTTTCTCCCTTTACTGAGAAAACTACAAACACGCTATAAATATACGCGGCCGAGATGGCCAGCGCAATCAAGGTCATCATCCCGGGTAATTTCGCTTTTAGTTCCCTGAAAGAGCCTCGCAAGAACACAAAACCTCCGTAAAAGAAAATAATCGAGCTTAAAACAAAGGTCAGGTATTCTGATCCTAAGAATATTGGCGCTTTGAATTTTAATAACTCCTGGAAAAGGTCAGAGTAAATCAAGATCGGCACAGTCAAAATCAAGCAAACGATGAATTTCTTCAAGAAATCTTCCGCTTTATGACCTTCGTGCCTGCCATGGATCATTTTTGAGTTCTCTGCTCTTTCTTCAATTTCTATGAGCTTCATCCCGCATTTGGGACAAATACCTGGCGCATCACGCCTCACATCCGAATGCATCGGACATGTATATGCTTTTTTATTATTTATGATTTGGGGATTATGTTCCATTACTTGATTTTTGAATAAATATGCACATCGATGAATTTCCCATCTTTTTTAACACCCTTTTTCATGATACCTTCGAATCCATATCCAGCTTTTTCAGCTACCCTCATCGAAGCCTTGTTAAAGGAGTAAGCGTCTAACTGCAATCGTCTTAATTTCAGCTTTCCAAAACCAAATTCAGTAATCAACCTCAAAGCTTCTGTCATTATGCCTTGACCCCAATAGTCTTCTTCGAGCCAATAACCGACCTCGGCCTTATGTCCTGGCACAATCTTGTGGAAAGCAACCGATCCAACAACATCACCACCAACATCAATAACAAAAACTGCTATAGTGGATTTTTTATTTTGATGTTCTTTTAAATTAATTTCTATCCAAGACTTGGCATGTTTCAATCTATAAGGGAACGGGACATTTGCAAGATTCTTTATAATATTTTTATTATTCAAATTCTTAACAAGCGATTTTTCATCGCCCTCCTTGAATGGCCTTAAAATAAACTTCGTTCCCTTGATGACCGGTATTTTCATGATTTAGTAAATTATTTTTATTTATTTATATTATATCATCTCAACGATAAAACCGCGATTATTTGTTTCTATTTTATCGTTGAGATGATATTTTATTTTTCTACCACGATCATCGCAGTTTTGCCTTCGATGATCGGCTCGTGCATTCCGCTCGGATAATCCTGGAGCGCAGCTTCAAAAATGTCTTCGCCATATCTGTATTTTTCCCCATGTCTCGTGCCCGGATCATTCACAATAAATTGTTTTTTTGCTTCATCATATCCGATAACCACCATCATATGTTGGATCGGACCAGGTAAAGTATAATATGGATTTTTAACTCTCTGACCATGCACCGGCACTATCACCAGATTGCCATTTTTGAGCTCTCTCTTGATGTCTTCTGCATCGATATCTTGCACCGCCCTCACCTTTGAATACTTGAAATAATCATTAAAAATCCTTTTTACCGTATCCTCCGCTGACGTATCATGGAAATCTCCGTAAACTTCTTTTTCATAATCAGATATTTCTAAAATTTTTCTATCAGAATATTCAGCAGTCAATTTTTCTCCGCGCACCCAAGCCATCGCCATCAGTGCTGAAGTTTCCTCGCAAGCATTCTCCCTGCGAGGGTCAGACCATCCGCCAAATGGCGCCTGAGAAGTAAATGGCACATCAAATAAGATTACCTGCGACTTCCCCGACAAATCTGATCCGTCCGTCACGATCGGTTCCTGGGCTTCTGGTCCCTGACCTCCCTCCAATATATTCGGACTGACCTGTCGAGACTCCTCTACCGTATCTGAAACATCTTCTTCTATTTTCAAGTCAGGAAAAAT
>CAYHBU010000041.1:0-7369 GCA_964354925.1 uncultured Candidatus Saccharibacteria bacterium
GGCGATGTAGATTTGTATGAAGAATTTTTAAATGATATGAAGTAAATAAATAAAAAACCGAGGAGTTTTACTCCTCGGTTTTTTCAATGACATCTTCATCTTTGCTGTCGCCATCTTTCTTTATTAAGGTATAGGCAGCGATTCCTATGCCCAGCAATGCCGCTCCTATGCCTCCGGCAATAAGAGCCTTCTTTTTTATGCTGTTTAGCTTCTTTCTTTTTTCTTCAAATGTCTTGCCTTCGGTTTCTTCTGTGAACTTTTTAGCCATTTTTATCACGTAATTTTCGTCTTCCGCACTCCAGTTGACGAGGCCCTCGAGAGGCTTGATTGCCTCTTCGTAGAAGCTCCCATCTTCAATCATGTTGCGGAAGGTGATGCGATCAGTCTTGCGGATAATCTTCAGATGAACTATGACCTTTCTTATTGTTTCAATTGTTTCAAGCTGCCTTCTATCCATTTCCTTATTCTCTTTATTCATCGCTTCCTCCAGTATTTGATTGTTAAAAGTGCTTTGGCTGATTTATTGTATACGCTTAATTGATGTATTTGTCCAGATTGATTGCTTGTTTTGGATGGGCTATAATTCCCATGATCAGGCTAGACGAAACTGTAAGTTTTGCTTATAATTTAAATCGTTAAAATTAAAAATAGAGATTCGTTTATCTCGCGATAGCGAGATGGTCGGATTCCTACTACTTGAAATGTTTGATAAATTAAAACAGATGAATGACTTGAGGAAGCAGGCCAAGGTTTTGCAGGATATGCTTGCGAAAGAGGAGGTGGTCGGTGCATCACGCAATGAATACATCAAAATCATAATGGATGGCAATCAGAACATCAAAAGCGTTTCTGTGAAAGAGGAGATTTTAGGAAATCGGATCTTGCTCGAAGATTCTATTAGGCAAGCAGTTGATAGCTTGAATGACAAGACGAGACAATTGATGATGTCTAAAATGGGCGGTATGGGGGGTCTCGGTGATTTATTAAAATAACCATCATATGTCATACTGCGTTTACGTTTTAAAAAATTTAAAAAATAAAAAGCTTTGTATCGGCATAGCCGAGGATTTCGGCAGAGAGTTCGAGAAGCATCAGGATTCCGTATTGGTTTCTGCAAAAGTATATAAAGATAAAAAAGAAGCTGAAAAAGGCGAAAAATATTTAAAAAGTGCAAAAGGAAAAAGGGAGTTGAAGCTCAAGATGGAAAAAAAATCATTAGGTGAAATGGCTTAAGGAATAAAGCTCCGACGATATCGTCGGAGCTTTATTGTAAAACTATGTTTTATCCAGTAGACTGATCGCAAAGACAAAAGCACTTTTAAAAATATAAAAGGAGGACAATGGCCATGATAATAAGATCGGGTGCCAAAAGGAAGGTTGTATTGATCGAGTCTCGGTCTCCAGGTAGTCACATATTTTCTATGGTTTTATTGCCACGCATAGGCATAGTTTTACTTGGGACAGTGCTGAAAGCGATGGGATATGATGTGACGATTTTCATAGAAAATTTTCACAAGATAAATTGGAGAATAGTGCAAGAGGCTGACATTGTTTGCATATCGCTGATCACCTGCACATCTATGGGCGGTTATGAGATTGCAAAAAGATGCAGGGAGATGGGAAAGACCGTGATCATAGGTGGATCCCATCCGACTTTTATGGTGGATGAGGCGGCTCAATATGCTGACTATGTCTGTATCGGTGAGTCAGAGTGGTCGTTCCCCGAATTGATTGATGCTATATTGAAAGGCAATGCTGACCCGGACAAGATAAATGGCGTGGCGTATATTAGAAATGGAGAATTGATAAAAACTCCATCGGCTCGCATCGTGACAGCGCAGAATCTTGATGGGTTCATATTCCCGGATTTTAGTTTGATTTATGGCAAGCCTAAAATGAGCGTAACTCCGATAATGTCATCAAGGGGTTGTCCGCATAATTGCGATTTTTGCAGTGTGATAGTAATGTTCGGCAGAGAGATGCGCTATCGCAGTGAAGACAATGTCATTGAAGAGATAAAATACCAAAAACCGAATTACATTTTTTTCTACGATGACAATTTCACCATAAATCAAAAAAGAACGATCAATATCTTGGAAAAGATGATGAAGCTTCCTGCTGGTAATAGGCCCACTTGGAGCGCCCAGGTCGATGTCGGTCTTGCCAATAATGAAGAATTGGTAAGGCTGATGAAAAAAGCTGGTTGCGAGTATGTATATGTCGGTTTTGAGTCGATTAGTGATGCGACTTTAGCGGCATATAATAAAAAACAAAATCGTGAAAAAATAAGGCATTTCATGGAAGTGTTCCATGGGAACGGCATTAATGTCCATGGGATGTTCGTGTTTGATCCCAGAAATGATGATGGGAGTCTCATTGATGAAACGTCAAAATTCATCAATGAAGAAAAGATTGCGACTGTCCAGCTCCTCAATCTGACGCCTTTGCCAGGCACTCCTTTATGGGAGCGAGAAGAAAAAAATCTTTTAACGCGAGACTGGAGCCTTCTTGATGCTCATCACGTAGTTTTGAGGGCAAACAAGATGACATCTTATGAGATGCAGATGAAGACGGTCCAGGCAATGAAAGATTTTTACTCTCTTTCCGGGGCATGGTCGGCATTTCGCGGGGGTAATAATCTGGTGGCGAAATTCCGAGCGCTGGGCTGGAATATCGCCAGGAAATGGGAGGGCAATAACAAAGATTATCTGGATTATTTGAAGCTCATTGATAAATTTAAGAAAGTTTGAATAAAAATGAAAAGGCAGTCCATAAATGTGGGCTGCCTTTTGTTTTAACGGGCACTGGCTTATTAGCGTTATATCTTGTAGTATGATGTGATGAAAATAATAATCACCGACACAGAAAAATATTTGCGTCTAGATAAGTTTTTAACCGGTAAATTTCCAGAATATTCTCGTACGTATTTGCAAAAGCTCATCAAGGAGGGGGAGATCTTGATAAATGATAAAAAAGTCAAGCAAGGATACTCATTAAAGGAGGGCGATGACGTTGCAATCAATTTTCCGGAAAAGAAGAAGATGTCCTTGGATCCTGATCCAAGTATCAAATTTGAGGTTCTTTATGAAGACGAAAATGTGGTCGTCGTGAATAAGCCGGCTGGATTGACTGTCCATCCATCTGACAATGAATCGGACAAGACTCTGGTGAATGGTCTCTTGGCCAAGTATCCGGAAATAAAAAATGTTGGCGAGAGCAGTATAAGGCCAGGCATCGTTCATCGACTCGACAAAGATACGTCAGGAGCAATGATTGTGGCGAAAAATAACGATGCATATCAATTTTTAAAAAATCAATTTCAGGCGAAAAAATCTATCAAGAAATATGTTGCTCTGGTGGCCGGAGATGTCCGCAAGGAGGTCGGGGTTATTTCGTTCCCTATTGCGCGCAAAAGAAAATTGCCTACCAAGCAGGTAGCTGTCAAAAATGAAAGTCAGGCAAGGGGCAAGATAAGAGAAGCGATCACAGAATATAAAGTGGTGCGCCGCATTGATGTGAATGGAAAGGTTTTTACGTTGCTGGAGGTGACGCCTAAAACAGGACGAATGCACCAGATCAGAGTCCATTTTTCAGCTATTGGCCATCCTTTGGCGGGAGATTTGAAGTATGGGTCTAAAAACGTGGTATCTATTGCTGGTCTCGATAGGCAATTTTTGCACGCTAAATCTCTCGAGATAGAGGTTCCGATAGGTAAGGAGGGCACATTGGGCAAAAAAATGACATTTGAAGCGCCATTGCCAGATGATCTCAAAAAATTCATAAAATAAATTATTATCCACAACCGTCTGTGGAATGCGTCAAAACTATGGTAAAATATAGTTAGTTATTTATTAAGGCTCAAATCGCAATTTTTAATATTTTTGTGTTTGAGTAAAATTTATGAAAAAAATCATTGTGCCAGTATTTGTTTTAGGTTTTGTTTTGTCTGTCAATGTTGCATTGGCAAATGACGATACGAAGAAAACTGTGGATGAGGGCGGTTTGTGTTCACAAGAATATAAGCCAGTTTGTGGAAAAGACGGTAAGACATATTCGAATGAGTGTATGGCCAAAGTGGGAGGCACGGAAAAGAAGAGCGATGGTCAGTGTGTTGGCGCGTCGATAGAAATAAAAGCTAAATCAGAATCTGCAAAAAATGATATTGAAAACAAAAGAGAGGAATCGAAGAAGCGTGAAGAGGTTGTAAAAAGCAATAAAGAAGCTGTAATCGGAAAATCGCAAGAAATGACCAAGAAAATGATTGAGCGGATGAAAAAGGAGTTGGAAAAAATAAGAGAAAAAACAAAATCAGTCGATGATATGGAAGAGGCTGACAAGAATCAAGTGGTCAGTGCTATCGATGCAGAGATTTTGAAGCTGGAATCACTGAAGGAAAAAGTTGATCAAGCCCAAACGAAGAGTGACATCAAGGCGATAACTCAGGAGTTGAGATCGGAATTGAAGATAGTAAAAAAATATTCCAAACATTATTTGGGTAGATTGCTCGTGCATCGCATGGGGAATGTGATCGCAAAATTGGAGATAAGGGTACAAAGGATAGAAATGAAAATAACCGAATTAAAAACTGCCGGGATTGATACATCTGCGGTTGAGGCGATGGTTTCTGAGGCGAAAACAAACATCAGTAATGCAAAGTCTAAATATCAGGAGGCAAAAGATAAGTATAAAGAAGTGCTAACCGCCTCTGATTTTGAAGCCACGGTAAAAAGCGCCAATGTTTTAGCCAGAGAGGCGAATAAATATATTATTTCTGCGCATAAGGCATTGCAAAGAGTGATTCCAACAGTGAATAAATTGATCGAAGCTCAAAAGAAGTCTACGACTGGGTCGACTGGAAGCGGTGACACCGTCGCAAGCCCTGATGAAACTTCACAATAAAATATAATAACTATTTAAAGTTAATCTTATGAAAACAAAATTAATTCTATCTATCGTAAGTTTGTCCCTCTTGGTAACAGTCTCTTTTGCGCAGGCCAGAACATTTGTGGTGCCCCACATTCTGGAGGTTTCTGCCGGCTTGACGCCCAATAGTGCGTTTTATTTCTTTGACGGAATCGGAGAATGGATTTCTTTGAAACTAACATTTAATTCTGTTAAAAAGGTGGAGAAAAAACTTTTATATGCCGGTGAAAGATTGGCAGAATTGAAAGGATTAGAGCAAACTGGAGACGTCACCAAGGAAAAAACAGAAAAGATTAAAAACAGTTATGAAAAGTTGAGCCAGGATATCAGCGATGACGTTGATAAAATGAAGGGAGAGGGCAAGGATGTGGCGGAGTTAGTTAAGAAAATAGAGGCCATAGCGGCAAGACAAACGGCGGTATTAATTGAGGTAATAGAAAAGGCTCCTGAGCAAGCAAAAGAGGCGCTTGAGCACGCTTTGGAAGTTTCAAAGCGTGGGCATGAGAGGGCGATAGAGGCGATCGAGAAAGAGATTGAAGAGGGTGATATCAAGGTAGAGGATTTGGAAGACGAATTAGAAGATGAAATAAGTGAAAGGAAAAAAGAAAGAGAACATAGAGAAGAGTTGAAGCCGGGCGCTAAAATTGATGAATTAGATATTGATGATGATGAGAACGAAATCGAAGATTTGACTAAAGAGATTGGAGAAGATGGGTTGAAGGATTTGAATGGAGATATTGATACGATAGAAAAAAGCGTCAGGTAAAAATAGTGATTAGCAATAGCCCCCGGCATTGGCCGGGGGCTATTGACATGGTGGCTCTAGTCATTAAAATATAAAGGTAGACATATTAGCACTCTTCATATTAGAGTGCTAATATGGTATAGTTAATACATTGAAATGCTAATGATAGCGCAGTGCGCCATCATTAGCAAAATAATATTATTTTTATGAAATTAAAACCGCTTGCGGATCATGTAGTGATTGAGCCGATGGCTCAAGAGGAAAAAACTAAATATGGCATAGTGATTCCGGAGACTGCCGGCAAGGACAAATCTCAGGAGGGTATGGTGGTCGCTGTGGGCCCTGGCAAATTCAATGAAGATGGGGACAAAAGGATAGAATTATCAGTAAAAAAAGGGGATAAGGTTTTGTTTTCCAAATATAGCCCCCAAGAGATAAAAGTTGATGGCAAGGAATATTTGATAATGAAAGAGGAGGATATTATCGCAATAATAGAAAAATAATAAGTTAACAATTAACAGCTAACAATTAACTAACTATAAGAATGCGGTTAATTGTTAAAGGTTGAATGTTGATAGCATGCGAAGCGTATGGCTAAACAAATAATTTTCAATGAAGAGGCTCGTCAATCTTTGAAGAATGGCGTTGATAAATTGGCTAACGCCGTAAAGGTGACCCTTGGGCCAAAGGGATCGTATGTGGTTTTGGATAAGGGTTATGGCGCGCCAGTGATAACCAATGATGGTGTGACCCTCGCGTAAGAAATAGACCTTTCAGATAGGATAGAATATTTAGGCGCTGAACTCGTAAAGGAGGTCGCCAACAAGACCAATGATGTTGCCGGAGATGGCACGACTACTGCGATATTGCTCGCTCAGGCTATTATCGGAGCAGGCCTTAAAAATGTCGCTGCTGGAGCTAATGCGATTGCTATCAGGAGAGGTATCGAGAAATCAGCTGAATCTGTAATCGCTTCCCTGAAGAAGATCTCGAAATCGATATCGATTTCCAAGCCGGAAGAGGTGGAACAGGTTGCTACTATTTCCGCCAAAGACAAAGAAATCGGCAAAATGATCGCAAGGGTATTTTCGAAAGTCGGCAAGAACGGGGTTGTCACGGTTGAAGCTTCTCAAGCATTCGGATTGCAAGAGGATATCGTAGAGGGTCTTCAATTTGATCGCGGATACGTGTCTCTCTATATGGTCACCAATGCTGAAAAAATGGAGGCTGTGTTTGAAAACGCCTTTGTTTTGATCACTGACAAGAAGATATCTTCAATAAATGACATTCTTCCCATTTTGGAAAAAATGGCCCAATCAGGAAAAAAAGAACTTGTAATAATTGCAGAGGATTTAGATGGAGAAGCGCTTTCAACTTTGGTCGTCAATAAATTGCGCGGTACATTTATGACGCTGGCAATCAAGGCTCCTGGATTCGGTGATAGGAAAAAAGAATTACTCGAGGATATTGCCGTTGTCACTGGCGGAGAGGTCATTTCTGAAGAAAGAGGAATGAAGCTTGAGACGGTGGAATTAAAGATGCTTGGTCGCGCGCATAGGATTATTTCTAACAAAGAAAATACCACGATTATCGGTGGCGAGGGCAAGAAAGCTGATATAGAAAAAAGAGTCAAGCAGATCCAAAACCAGATTGCTCAGACATCGTCTCAGTTTGACAAAGAGAAACTGCAGGAAAGACTCG
>CAYHBU010000042.1:0-473 GCA_964354925.1 uncultured Candidatus Saccharibacteria bacterium
CGCCGTATCCGCCAGCCGGCGGAGAAGGCGGGGCCTTTGCTTCGCGAAGAATCCGTTTGTTGTCGGCGCGCTTGTAGCCCTTGGCACCTTTTGGGGTGCTGTGCGCGCCGCCGCCATTATGACGGAGTTTCTGATACGCGCCCTCGGGAATCCGCATCTTAATCTTTTTTATCTTCATTCTTCACCTCCTTTTTTATTTTCCCCACCAAAAATTACTTTTGCAAATAATTTTTGGTGGGGACCGATTTGCTTTTGCGAATCGGTCTAGTTTTTGATAGGGGATTGGCGGGATACTAAGAAATCTCTTCAGCCGCGACTGCCATCGTAAAACGCGGAATGTCTAATTCTTTCCGCATCTTACGGATTGTTGCAGGAGACACTCCGATGACTTCGGCGATTATCTTGTCTGTCATCCTGCCGAGGAACGGGCGGACTTTGTTTTTCCATCCGCTCAGATTTTCCTTGTGCGGATA
>CAYHBU010000042.1:483-7195 GCA_964354925.1 uncultured Candidatus Saccharibacteria bacterium
CGATGCCAATGGTGGCAAATGCCTGCGCAAGTCCGCCGCGATGCGCTATAGCCGAGCGATAAACGCCCGCGTATTGCCGCGCGATCTCAGCAGGCGATAGAGATTCTTTGCCTCTCAACTGCTCCGTTGTTTGAATATCGCAGTAAAAAGGCAACTCTATCTTTGTGCCATTCCCAAAGCAAATGATGCTCGATTGGAAACGACACTTACACTTCGGACACATCGTCGTGAAATCATTGGGGTCGTTATTGAATCCCGCGATGATCTCCGCAGGCGTCATTTTCTTATCGCATTGCGGACACTGTCCCTTTGGCTCATACTGCTCATCGCGGAGTATACCGACAAGATTCATCCGCAAAGCAAAAATATGCGCTCTGAGTTCTTGACGCATTTCGTGCGTCATCTCGTACCTCACCTCTTGCCTTAATTCAAAGCTCATCTCTTCAGCCCTCCCTTTCTTGTTTGATTATTTTTTTGAGAGCGCGATTGCTCTCATTCAAATATCTCCCCATTTTTCTCCTGCAACCACAACAAAACTTTTTCCTCTTGTCATATGATTCTTTCACAAAAGAATCGTTCACATCTCCGCATCTTTCGCAATGCTCGTATTTTCTCTCAAAACAAGCATTGCAAATTTTTTCTTTGTACTGCGGCTTCATCTTGACTCCGCACTCCGTGCAATCCATAAACCCTCCTTGGAATTATATGGAGCCGTGATTGGCTCAATTTTTCTTTTTTATCCCCCTTCACAACCCTGCGCTCCCTTGCAGAACTTTGAAGGAGAGAGGATGCGATGTTTTACATCCTCTCTATGCAGTGCCCCTTATATCACGTAAGGAGCTGGGATTGTTGGCCGACCAAGTGGTGATAGATCCTCCTGGTAGCTAGCCAGGAGACCACACTTGATCACGGCCTTGCCTCACCCATGGGTTTTTTTGTATACCTACCTTAATGAATTTATGCATTAAGGCAGACAGCTGGGGCCCTCCCATTGCCTGACGTACTTTGGGGCTGCACGCTCCCTGTACCACAACACCTTCCTAAAAATAATTTCAAAAAGATGTTGTGGTGCAGGGATTTTTTTTAAAAATCTGTTTCGCTCTTTTGAGCTCATCAGCGCAGACTTCATCTGCGGACAGAGAGATCACGAAGTTTCTCGTAATCTCATATATGTAAACAGCTTTTCGCTGGATAATATCGATGCCTCTGATTGGTCGGATACGCCGACCTCACATAGCCAGAGGCTAACTACGCAAAATCTCCATGGGTGACGACTGGCGCGCAGTCCCTGGTCACTGGGATATGGAGAAATGAAGAATTACGCAGACTCGGCCGTCATTTGGCAAATTAGAATCTTTGCTAAAGGCTTAAAAAACCCTTAGCATCCTAATCCTCCGACAAGCCACTGGGCCATCAAGATTTAAACATTGATGACTTGGTCTGCGCTTTCGAGGAACTTTCAGAACCCCGCCCAAGCTGCGCGCAGATTACTCCATGCGCAGGTCTTTCACGAATGCGGTCTCGCCCGAGGGTTATGGTTTGCCCCGGATCCCCGCTCACACTCCTAGGACCGTATCGGTTCCTTCATGTGCGGGAGTTTTGTGGTAACGCTAGTCCCACAGCAACTCTCATTTGAAGACCGGCATGAAGTTACCTTACGAACCCAGTGACGCCGCCCGATTTGCCGAGACCGCCTGTCTCCCGTAAAAACATCGCGGTCTATCTCACTCCCACTAAAATTTATGGAAGTGATGGCACCCTTACGACGGACTAAAATCTCTCCTGTCCAATAAACCGTAGCCATGCCATCACCTCCCAAAACCCGCCTCCCGATTTCTCGGTGAGGACTTATGGCTTTCATTTTCCCCTTCAAAACTTTCGTCCGCCTACTGGCGGATCAAAAATTTTGAAGGAGAGAAGTAACGCTTTGCGCCACTCCTTCAGGGCTCTGCTTCCCTAAGGCTCCGCCATTTTATCATCAAGAAAAACGGGGACAAAAACTCTAAATTGTCTGTTGCGCCTTTAGCTGCGTTTACAAACGCCGGCCAAAGCTCAAGCAGTGCAGGGGATTTTCCCGCAGGGCATACACTCACCTCCTTTTCGGTTAAAAGTTATTTGTTGGCGGACGCAGACGAGACGAGCGAGACACAAGCTTCTCATATTTCGTTTTGAGAGGCTTGTTATTCTCGCGCATCTGCCGCTTGAACTCAGCATCCTCCATGCGCCGGATGTAGGCGCGATCCTTTTCGTCAAGATCGCCAACCGCATACAGCGCGCCGATCACCACTGCCGCAACAGCCAGAAATATTATGATTCCCATTCTTTTCTTCCTCCTTTATTTTTTATTTTCCCCTTCAGAATTCTGAATCGCTTCAGCGCTCTGAAGGGGAAGTGTGACGATTTGATCACACTTCTTTTGGTGGGCTTTTGTTCATTTGGCCTCCTTTTTAAAGGTTATTATTCGTGATCGCAAAACTCCTCATCCGTTTCGTCGGGGTGGAGCAAATTGTAATCTCCTGAAAACAATCCCAGCTGCTCGCGGCAATCACCGCAAGCCTCGCTGTCCGTGTCTGTATAAAATTCTTCTCCGCAATATTCGCATACTTTATCCATTTTCTTCCTCCTATTTTTGATTGGCCATGATTGGCCATATTTTTATATCCCCTTTATTAATCACGAATCCGCCTTTGCTCTATGTTTCATGCTTCATGCTTCATGATTATTAAAGGGGATATGAAGACCTTGTGGTCTTATTTGTCAAAGTTCAGGACTCGGATTTTAGCCGTTATAAGGCGGGGGTTGCAGCTACTTTTGTCTTTTGGGCGTTTTGGCTGTATAAGCCTAACAAAATGTTATTTATCGCCACTTAAGAACTTTCGCTGCAACCATGCCTTTCGTGCCTCAATCTTTATCTTGTGCTGGCAGTATAGCAAATTATTTTAATCTTGTCAATACTCTTTGGCATACATTTTTGTCATATTTGTCAAAATTGGCTTATTCCAGCCATTTTGTAGACTTATTTTAATTAATATTTTTGTCAACAATCACCAACATCTTGTTCGAATTCGATTTCTTAGACTTGGCAAAGTTTTTTTTCACGTATGCTACATAACAATCGGGCGTGGCACATTTCAAACTAAAAAGCGGCTACCGAAATGAATTTCGAATTAGCCGCCAGATTAAGAGACAAAATCAAAGAGGTTAAGAGGTGGATCTAGGTATTTATTATTGTTCCTATTTTTTCACCTTTTATAGCTTTAACGATATTGTCTTTATCAAAAATATTGAAAACTAATATCGGTAGCTTGTTTTCCATTGCCAATGTCACCGCTGGCATATCCATGACATTCAATTTTTTCACCACTACGTCATGATAGGTGAGCGCATCAAACTTTTTAGCGCATTCATTCGTCTTGGGATCACAATCATAAATACCGTCCACCTTTGTGGCCTTCAGTAAAATTTCTGCATGGATTTCCAGCGCCCGCAAAGCTGCAGCAGTGTCAGTAGAAAAATAGGGATTACCTGTACCGGCAGCAAAAATGACCACCCTGCCTTTTTCTAAATGTCTCATGGCGCGACGACGAATATATCTTTCGGAAATCTGTGGCATCTCGATAGCGCTTTGCACCCTAGTCTCAATTCCCATTTTTTCCAATGAATCTTGCAAAGCCAAACCTTTCATAGCTGTTGCAAGCATTCCCATATAATCCGCTGTCGCCCTATCCATTCCATCACAAGAAGCGGTGTATCCGCGAAAAATATTCCCCCCGCCAATCACGATGGCCAATTCTACTCCATCATCAGCGATTTTCTTGATTTGATTGGCGATAAATTCAGAAATCTTCGGATCAATCCCATATTCATGCGAACCTAAAAATGCCTCGCCCGACAACTTCAATAATACGCGTTTGTATTTGTATGTATTTGCCATAAATTTAAGTAAGTTTTATCCATTATATCAATCTTGCAGATAATCACCAACCAATATTGACTTTTTACTAAATTAACATTATTATATCAGCCATAAACTAACTATTCTGAGCGTAGTATCTAGCGCGCAGGACAGTGCTCTCAAAAAATTAACCAACAACAAACAACTGACTACCAATAACAAGCAATAGCATGAATTCTGTTGTAAGTTGTAGGTTGTAAGTTGCAAGTTAAAAATAATTGCCAATTACAAAATCAGCAAAAAAAGCTCTTAGACAAAGCCAAAAGAAAAGAGCTCATAATATAAAATACGCTAACCGCATTAAGGCGATACAAAAGGAAATCAAGAAATTAGCCGTAGCAAAAAAAACTGACGAAGCAAAAGAACTATTGGCAAAATATTACAAAGTATTGGACAAGGCAGCTAAGGAAAATGTGATCAAGAAAAATATGTCGTCAAGAAAGAAATCAAGAATTACTATCTTGGTCAACAAATCTACAAAATAGCTATTAGCAATTGGCTGTCAGACAATTCAAAAATGAAAAACAAAAATCTCTGCTTGGCAGAGATTTTTGTTTTGATCTAAATTCTAACCTCTAAATTCAATTCAGAGTTCTGTCACAAAAACATTTAGCGCCATCCGAGGCTCTACTTCGCCAATCTTCATTTTCAAATCTATATCAAATAATTTCTGATAGATATTTTTTAACTCATCCATCGAAAATAGGCGGGAGGCGACTAATGTCTTTTTCGCCACAAAGGGGTGGAGTCCGGACTTTTTTGCAATATCATCTTGCGAAATATTTTTTTCTGCCAAGCTTTTTATTTTTATCAGATTCCTGAATTGATATACGATCATAGACAGCAGATATATTTCAGATTCTCCATGTTCGATGTGATCATTCAAAATCTTCAACGACAACTTTTTATCCTTTTTTGCTATTGCATCAATGATGGCAAAAATATCTGATTTGAAATCAGAAGCTACCATATCTGCTACATCTTTTGCCGATATCATTTTCTTGTAAGATGCCAATTTATCTATTTCGTTTTTCAATCTATACATATCATTACCGCAAAAATCAGCTAGCTTCATCGCTGACGCCTGATCGATATTAGAGCCATTTTTTTCAAATTCTTTCCTGATCCACGACAATAGATTAGCGCCTTCTATTATCAAAAACTCCTGAGATAGATTCGGTTTTTCTAAAAGCTTTTTGAATTCCTTGGTTGCCTTCGGCTTCCCTGATTCAAAAAATACCACCACGATATCCTTTGAATCCCTGATGCCACTTTCATCGGCATATTGAAAAATATTTTTTGCAATCTCAGCGCTTTCCAGGAAAAAATTTTTCAACACTATCAATTTTTTCTCAGCAAACATCGAGACAGTATCCAGGGCATTTTTAAAATTATCAAAATCTGCATCACCAGATGCATCAAGAAAATAAAAACTCAAGCCGCTTTGCTGGGTTTTTTTATAATTTCCTATTATTTCTTTTAATTTCTGCTCCGCCAAAAACGGCTCAGCGCCGTATAAAGTTATGAACATTTTTATTTATTCCGAAATTCCGGGAATTTAAATGGTTGGGACTTTTCAAGTGATTTCCAATATTGAAATTGCCTTATTAAGCCTTTAAGGCCAAGACCATGAGAATGGTAGACTGAAAATCTTATATCTCTAATGGCGCAATATCCTTTACTGAGCCAATAAGCCGTCCACTCCTGATCTTCTCCACCAAGACCATAAGCTTCATTAAATTTTCTTTTTTCCCATAAATCTTTTCTGATTATAGCATTGGTAAAGCCCATGACTCCCATTGCGCTTTTCTTTACCACTAATTGCTTCTTTAACGTATTTCTAAATTTGCACAAATATTTATTAAAAATCAACTTCTCCAAAAGTGATCCATCGGGTAAAGCCCAAACAAATCCATAAACACCCATAATATTTTCACTTTTAAAATTACTAAGGCCACTTTCAAGCCATCTTGGAGAAGAGGGGAGAGAATGTCCGCTAAGGAGAACAATATACTTTTCAGCTCTTGATTGAGCAACACCAAAATTGAGCGCAAACGGATAACTAAAATCATCCGGCTTTATTTTAAATATTTTAATATCGAGAACGTTTTTAAAGCTTTCCACTGTCTCAAGAGTTTTATCAGTCGATCCTGAATCTACAACAATAATTTCAAAATTATTATAAGTTTGTTCGGACAGGCGTTTTAAATTTTCACCTATCCATTTTTCTTCGTTTTTTGTTCTGATTATAATAGATGTTTCCATTGTTGTTCACGATTTAATCCCAAATTACTTTTTGACTGGGGTCTACTATCTCTATCCAAATCTGCCCGGGAACGAATTTTATCTCGCTGCCCGCCTCATCAAAAAATGCTAGCTTGCTCTGTTTATTCATTTCGTCCTTTTTCCACGTTCCTTTTATTTCTCTGCCATTTTGATAAATAATGGCCACGCCCTCTCCCTCCACATCAATATCATTGTATTGGCCTTCTATCTGTCTTGATTTAGCTCTCATGACCACAATATTTTTTGCTTTTACTTCTTTGTTATTTATCTTATCAATTTCTACCTTGCCACCACGATACCTCGTATATTCGTTGATCCTGAAATCATATTCATATGAAACTTTATAAACCCCGGAGTAAAAAATATCAAGTGTGCAGAATTTTTTCTGCGTAGCGCACGAATCAGTAAAAGATAAATTATTTTTTATATCTTCTTCGCCCTGAAATAAATATCCTTCAAATTTACTTTTTA
>CAYHBU010000043.1:0-7115 GCA_964354925.1 uncultured Candidatus Saccharibacteria bacterium
AGCATGCCCAAGATGAAAGAATTATAGAAAAATCCCAGAGATCCGATGCTGTATTTTTTGTAGAAATGCTTGATGTATCCTGTCCCGTAGATAGAGCAAAAAAGAGCTATCAAAGAAATTATAAAAATGAAGAAAGCAGATAATTTATCAATATTAAACGATAGAGAGAGGAGCGGGAATGAGGAGAAGCTGGTTTTTAGGGACAGTGCTGTTTCTGCGTTCAGGGCTAGGAAGGAAAAAATCAAACCCCATCCTGATCCGATAATCGGAAAAAAGCTACTCCAAAAATTGGCGAGCTTATCGTTTTTCCTGAAAAGTAACGCACTGATTGCGCCGATTACGAAGAAGGATATTAAGGCTATAAAGCCATTTTGAGATAGGATGATATTTGCCATAGTTATTTATTTGAGCTTGATTTTATTGATTCAGAATCGATAGCCTCTAATATCTTTAACAAATGGCAAAGGATTGTTTTGGGCGAAGGAGGGTCTCCAGGAATTTGAAAATCTACCGGAATGACTTTGCGAGCGCCATCAAGGACTGCATAAGATCCTTTGTAAATGCCTCCATTGATAGCATCGTCTCCGACGGCAACGACTATCTTGGGAGTGGGCATTGCTTCGTAGGCTCTGAGCAGGGCTTCCTGCATGTTCCTGGTGACTGGGCCCGTAACCATCAGCATGTCAGCGTGCCTTGGAGATGCGACAAAATGGACTCCGAAACGGTCTACATCGTAAAAGGCATTTGAAAGAGCAACTAATTCTTGTTCGCAGGCGTTGTCTGATCCGGCATCTACCTGCCTGATAGCGAGCGAGCCTCGGAATAACTTTTTTACCTTTTCCTGTATTTTTTGGCCAATATTAATGATTTCCGTGTCTTGGCAGGTTTGAGAGTCTATGCTTATTATATTTTTAGGAGTCGAAAGTATTTTTAAGATAAGTTTCAACATAAAATACATTGTGAAGCGTATTATAGTGGCTCATTGTATGCCTGTCTGATATTTTTTGCAATAGTAGGTTGATTCTTGATGATTTGGGTTTGTGTTATTGTTCCTATATAATTAAATGACAAGCGGTGCCAGGAATATAATTTTTTAAATATTTAGTATATGAGAATCGCCATAGTCCATGATTATCTGATACAAATCGGGGGAGCGGAAAGGGTAGTTGAAACGCTTTGTGAGATGTTTCCAGAGGCGCCGATTTTTACCTTGCTTTATGATGATAAGATAATGAACGGAATTTTCAAAAGCAAAATGATCAAAGCTTCTTTTTTGCAAAAAATCCCATTCGCCAAAAAATACCACAGATATTTTTTGGCGCTGATGCCATTTGCGATAGGAAGATTTGATTTATCTGGTTATGACTTGATCGTATCCAGTTCGTCATCATATGCCAAAGGTTTTAAAAAGCCGAAAAACTCTTTACATATTTGTTATTGCCATACGCCACTTCGATATGCCTGGGATGATACAGGACGATTCATCAGAGAATCGAATTATCCTGGATTTGTAAAATTACTCATCCCATTTTTGATAGAGTACATAAAGAAATGGGATCTCAAGGCCGCTTCTGGGGTGGATTATTTTATCGCTAATTCAAATTTTATCGCTGATAAGATCAAGAGGTATTACAATAGAGATGCGATAGTCATCTATCCGCCGGTTGGGATAACTCATAACGCGCAACCCGCAACATACAACAAGGAAAATGATTATTATCTGATAGTTTCCCGCTTGTTGCCATACAAAAGGATTGATATTGCTATCCAGGCTTTTAATGAATTTGCCCGCCTGCCGGCAGGAAAAGAATTAAAATTGAAAATAGTGGGTGATGGTCCGGAAAGGAAAAATCTCGAAAAGATGGCTGGTAGAAATATAGAATTTTTAGGTAGCAGATACGATGAGGAATTAATAGATATTTATGGCGAATGTAAGGCATTCATATTTCCTCAAGAAGAGGATTTCGGCATTACCGCGGTCGAGGCGCAGATGGCTGGCCGACCAGTCATAGCTTTCCAGGCTGGCGGTGCTTTGGAGTCTGTTATTGAGGGAAAGACGGGGGTATTTTTTAAAAAACAAAATAAAGACAGTTTAATAGATGCAATCAGAAGATTCGACAAGATGAAATTCGATGAAGAAGAGATAAAAAGCCACGCGCAAAAATTCAGCAGAGATGAATTCAAGAAAAAAATAAATAATTTTATAAAAGAAAAATGGAACTCAAAGAAATAATAAAAATATTAAAAAATAATTTTAAGATTCTGATATTTTTTGCAGTGTTTGGCGGATTGATTGCGGCGGGAGTTGTTTTTTCGCAGCCAGTTAAATATCGGGGCGATTTTGTTATTTATCTAAATAAAGAGGCGCCAGTACAGGAAATTGCTCAAAATTATAATGATTTTTACGCTTTGCAATCATTGAGCCAGGCAGCCGATTTTTTGGTGGAGTGGTCTAAGAATTTTTATGCAGATCGACCAGAAATTGAATTTAGGCTTAAAAAGAAAACAGCTTTGTTTTTAGAGGGTAGTTTGTCGCCGCAAAGCGGAGAAAAAACCAAAGAATTTTATGATGAGTTTGTAAATTCCGCCACGCAGCAAATCCTTTATTTTAATAATGGTATTTTTGCCGAATCACAAATAGCCATATCCTTTTCTGATTTTAAGATTACGGAAGTTAAAATTAATTTTTGGCGTTATCTGGGAGCCGGAGTTTTTGGAGGATTGATTATTGGCATTTTTGCGGTATTGTTGAAGTATTATTTTAAGGATTAGAATTTTTGGCGATTAATGTCAAAATAAGGCTTGCAGTGTAAACGAAGTTGTGGTAATAAAAAAAGATAAGTTCCAAGTTCTTTGAAAATCAAATAAGTAAGGGGGGGCGTCATGAATGAAAAAGATAAAAATAGGATAGCTTTAAGATTGGCGACATATTTTTTATGTAAAAACGGTGCATTCGCAAGTGAATGCTATACCGGTGGTTATGATGTTGGGATTGCCGAGAAAATGGGCGTTTCCATAGAAGAAATGAAAGGATTTGCCAGTATCCTTAGGCAAGATATAAGAGAAACTGGGAAATGTTTTTGGCACAAAGATAGATGTGAGATTTCTCGGAATCATGAATTTTAATTAAAAAATGCCAGAAAGGAGGAATAATACATGCTATTTCGTCCAATTTCACTGACACCATTTTTGGATGACAAATAAGAATAGAGAAAATTATAAACTGGCTCACATAATAGTGGGCCAGTTTTTGTTTTTACGGAGTTTATTAGTATACTTTGAATATTGACGGTATATTTTATCTATTAAATATTAATTATTGTTTTATGCGTATTGGAGTCGATATAAGGGTTTTAACAAAAGAAGGGCAGACGGGCATCGAAGAATACGCTTCGTTGTTGCTTGGCGAAATGATAAGGCAAGATAAGGCAGATGAATTTGCGCTGTTTTTCAACTCATTTTCTAAAAAACGCGCTGATTTTGACTGGATGCATAAGTCCAATGTTTTTTTGAAAGAATTTAAATTGCCCAATCAATTTTTAAATTATTCTTTTTTGTTTAATTTCCCTAAAATTGATAAAATGATTGGCGGAGCGGACATTTTTTTTAGTCCGCATTTTTTGCCATCCGGTCTGTCGAGAGACTGCAAGAGGGTGATCACTTTTCATGATTTATCTTTTATTTGGCATCCGGAATTTTTTTCTTTGAGGAAAAGATATTGGCATTTTTTGGCAAATATTAAGAAACAGGCAAAAAATGCGGATAAGATAATCGCCATATCAAATTCGACCAAGAGAGATTTAATTGATTTTTTCGGAGTGAAAGAAGAGAAAATAAAAGTGATTTATTCCGGAATTTCCAGTGAATTTAGGCCGATTGATAAAAATGATCCAGAGTTAAAAGCGATAAAAGAAAAATACAATCTGCCGGAAAATTTCATATTGTATCTGGGCACCGTGGAGCCGAGAAAAAATATCGCCAGCATCATTGAGGCATTTGAGCTGATAAGGAGAAATAAAGTATCTCCTTATCAGGATTTGAAATTGGTGATTGCGGGCGGACTCGGCTGGTTGTATAAAGATATTTTGAAAATGGCCGAAAACTCTCAATACGAAGATGATATTTTATTTATTAGTTCTGTGGTTTCGGCGGACAGAGTTTATTTATATAATCTATCTAAGATTTTTGTTTTTCCTAGTTTTTTTGAAGGTTTTGGTTTTCCGCCACTAGAGGCGATGGCTTGTGGCGTGCCGACTATCGCATCAAATTGTTCATCGCTACCGGAAGTGGTCGGCGATGGGGCGCTCATGATAGACCCTTATCGACCGGAAGAGATAGCTATTGCTGCGCGCGAGATTTTTAATGATGAAAAATTAAAAAATTTCTTAATTAAAAAAGGTGTTGAGCAGGCGAGCGAATTCTCTTGGGAAAAGTGTGCGCGAGAAACCCTCGAATTTATAAAATTATAAAGTTTAATATTATATATATGCGTTTTGTTTTAAGATCAAAAATTCATAAGGCGATGGTGACCGATGCCAATTTGGAGTATGTCGGCAGTATTACTATTGATGGAGACTTGATGGAAAAAGCCGGATTATGGCCGGGCGAGAAGGTGCTTGTTGTTAGCAATACAACGGGGGCGAGGCTTGAGACATATGTCATCAAAGGCGAGCGTGGATCTGGGACGGTATGTATGAATGGCGCCTCGGCCCACCTCATTAAAAAGGGTGAGGAGATAATTATTATGGGGTTTGAATTATCGGACAAGCAGATTGAGGCGATAAATATTTTAGTGGACGAGAATAATATGTTTGTTAAATATCTATGAGAATCGGAATTGATGCCAGGATGTTTGGGCAAAAACAAACCGGCATTGGTATATATATAGAAAATCTCATAAAAAATATCTTGAAGCTCAACAATGAAAGCGAGTATGTTTTGTTTGTTCGTGATGCGTCAGAATTGGCAGGCGAAGAATTTATAAAAAAAAACAATGTAAAAATAATTATTGCTGACTATCCTTGGTATTCTTTTTCCGAGCAATCATTTTTTATTTTTAAGATTTGGCGAGAAAAATTGGACTTGATGCATTTCCCGCATTTTAACGCGCCGATTTTTTGTCCGGTGAAATTTGTAGTCACTATCCATGATATGACGCCCAAATATTTCCCTGGCAATAAAGTCGGCAAGTCTTTTTTTAGAAGAAAGATGTTTGATTTGGTGATGAGCCGTGCTTTAAGGAAATCAGAAAAAATAATCGCCGTATCTAATTTTACAAAAAATGAGATTTTGAAATTTTATCCGAGAATTAAAAAAGAAAAAATAGAAGTGATATATGAAGGGTTGCGTGAGGAGTTTTTTAACCACATTTTTAGCGCTGGGCAGGAATATACCTTTGAGGAACATCCACAGGAAAATTTGCTTGGTGTTTTGCAGTATAATCGCGAAGCACTGCAAAACAAATTTTCCGAGGACGAACGAGCGAAGCCGCTGGAAAGCGGAGCGAGTGTTTCTGAAAAGGTATACTCCTGTCTGGCGCACACTTTTATTTTCTATACCGGCGTTTGGCGCAACCACAAAAATTTAGTTGGGCTGATAAAGGCTTTTAAGATTTTAAAAGACAAGTATAAAATTCCTCATAAATTGGTACTTGGTGGTAGCGAGGATCCGAGTTACCCGGAAGTGCGCAGAGCCTGGGAGGAATTGGATTTAGAAAAAGATATCATTTTGACCGGATTTTTGGATTTAAAGGATCAGATTTTGTTGTATCAAAATTGCGATCTGTATGTGTCGCCGTCTTTTTCTGAGGGCTTTGGATTTACGCCGATTGAGGCGATGAGCCAGGGAGCGGTAGTGGCGCTCAGTGATATTCCGGCTCATCGGGAGATCGCGGGCAATTTGCCGGTGTATTTTAATCCCAAAGACTCAGAAGATATGGCAGAGAAAATATACCTTGCTCTAAGTGATAAAGATCTTAGAAATAGGTTTTTAGAACAAGGAGCTGAATTTGCCAGAAAATATCAATGGCAAAATTGTGCAAATAATACATTGACAATGGTATATAAACATGATATTCAGCAAGTAAAAATTCTTTAACAAAAATAGGGGGTGCTGTTATGGCATGCGAAAAAAGAAGTTTTAATATTGTGACCGGTCCATCAAAATTTGATCTGTTGTTAGCTTTATTTGAAGGGAGAAAAGTTGTATTTGAGGTCGAAGACAGTCTTGGGAAATATTCTATAGAAGTGAAGATAGTGGGAATTGTTTCTGTGGTAGGGGATAATGAGCATTGGAATATTTGCGGCGTAATCCATTCTTCATCAAATGATTTAACTTTTTGGATTCCTTATTATTTTAATGGAAGTTATAATACGCGTAATATGAATGGTATTTTTGAACATATAAATATTTGAGGTCGTTGGGATGTAAATGCTTAATAAATATTTTAATCCGCGCTGGGAAAACCAGCGCGGATTTTTGTTTTGGTTGATTTTGGGAAGTGGCGTCTTTGTTATATAATTGATATAGAAATTGTATAAAAATGCCTCAAAAATCTCGTAAACATATCTTGAATCAGCTGTTTGATGTAAGGCCTATGAAAGAGGACGGCAGTTTGCATTTGGAAAAAATATATAGCGTCAAGAAATGCCTCAATCTCAAAGAGATGGTCAAGAGAAAGCAAAGAAATAACATAGAAATAATACAGAAAGATGGTCATTCGAAGCTTCCCGATGGCAGATTGGCGAGAGAGGTGTTTGCTCCAATTTTGACCAATTATTACCAAGCTCCGCTAAAGACAAGATTTTTGAGTAGTGATCCGATAGAAGAAAAATCAAATGATGAAAGTATCAAAATAAATCTAGCCATCGATTCCAAGAGGCAAGAAATCTATCGGGAGCTTTCTGGTAGCGGGGTTTTGGGACAGATGATTTACCAGCAAAAAGCAACATCTCCTCAGATGAGTATGGCGGAAGATAGACAGAAAATCATTTCTGATTTGGAAATGATTTTGTCTGGTGAAAAGCCGGAAGTCAAATTGGCAAATTCAGAATCATTGCCAAGTAAAAAAGATGATTTTTGGGAAGTGATCGGAGATCGGAAGAGCACACGTCTGA
>CAYHBU010000044.1:0-7095 GCA_964354925.1 uncultured Candidatus Saccharibacteria bacterium
CTTTCTTCTTCGGGAATATTGACGCGACCCATAGCAGCTTGCTGGATTTTAGTGATCAATAGTCCGCCGATTAATCTGCTGTTATCTTCTCCGATCTTTCCTTTTGATAGATTGACGATGAATATTTTTTTCTCATCCATTATCTTGCGGATGTCCATAGAGGAGTGAGTTTGGCCGACGATATTGCGGATGAGGGGATTGGAGATGAATTGGCCGACTTTGTTTTGGATCGGAGCAACGGCTTCTTCGCGGAATTTGTCCGGATATTTGGCAAATTCTTGGGTCCAGAAAGCTTTAACGACCGGATCCTGTAATCCATCCACTATTTTTTTACGATAATCCTTGTCAGCAAGCATCCTATTGACGCCAAGGAGAGTGGATTCCGGATATTCTAGCAGTGCCGACAGAGTGTTGTTCAGGATGTATTCCATTCTGGCTGACCAAGCATCGATCCATATTTTTTTGAATACTCCCATAATGCCAGAGGTGATCATGTGTCGCATTTCTGGTTCTACGAATTCCAAAACATTGAAGGCGATAGGAAATGTCAGATCCGATGGATCAAATAGTATGACGTCTTTTACGCGATGCTCAGGAATGAATTTCAGCAGTCTTTCAGCTGTATCTCCGTGAGGATCGATAAAACAGATGCCATTGCCGTTTTGGATGTCTTGGATGGCCATTGTGGTGAGAGTTTCCGATTTGCCCATACCGCTTTTTCCGATGACATAAAAATGACGACGCCTGTCATCGGTTTTTATTCCGAACTTCTGTTTCTTGTTCCTAAAGGTTGTTTCTGCAAAATAATTTATTTGTTCGCTCATATTGGTAGATTAATTGGTGGCTCTGCTTTTTTGGCTTCAACTCTTGGCGTTGATGGTGCTTCAACAACGGTAGATGGGAAGTGGAATATGGTTGCCAGCTCTTCGGTATTGAACACGAAATTGACTTTCCCCGGCAATCTCAATTTGTAATTTATGAAAACACTTCTTTTCCTTATGTATTCTCGCTGTTTTTTCAGTAAGTAATACTTTACTTTTCCTGGAGTGATGTCGCTGTTGGGCTTGAAGCCGTTTAGATTCAAGGTGTTGAATTGCTTGAAAAAACCCAAGATAGCGGCGATATTTGTTCTGTTGTAAATATCTCTCTTGGCAACATAGATAGTCCTGATGGTGGTGTCATAGCCCAATTTGGCGATATTTTTTTCAATGGATTCCACGACCTCTTTCTGGCCGGGCGAGAGGAATTGGACCTGGCTGGGGCTTGCTTCTTTTTTTTCTGATTTCGCTGCTCCGCCACTGCTAATGATAGCATCAAGTGGTTGTATTAATAGCAGGTCCACTGCCTTGTCGAGATTAGTTTTTTTGGGAGAAGTTTTTTTCCCAATCAGCTTATTTACCAATTCTTGTCCGCGCTTGACCCAAGCTTCATTGGCTGGCTTTATCAGGATCTGTATCCACATTTGTTCTCCATCTTGCAATTGAGAAAAGGACTCGATGATTGAGGAAACGGGGTCAAGTCTTTTTTCTTCGACAGTTTCTTCGAATTGAATGTAGGTTTTAATTGGATAGCCATCTTCTTTTGTGAGTATTAATTCTGTTCCCCAGAGATCGTATTGTTTGTCTGGCGCCGTGAGGGGGATGTTGGTCGTGTAGTCTGGAACTTCCCTGATCTCGGCTTTAGGATATTGGGCATATATCTGAGAAGTGATATACCCCTTGAGATTGGACGGCATACGGATATAAATATGACTTGTTCCGTTGTCGCCAACCATTTCCAAACTGATGTAATCTTGTATTTTCCCTTTCCAATATTTATCCAGCCATTCAGGGGGAGAAGACATACTGTGAAGTGTTGAGAAGATGTTTTCTACCGCTTTTGGCGTTTGGAACACTTCTTTGGGTACATTGATCTCGATCATAGACCAAGACATTTTAGAGGCATAGGACGTCTTCACATAATAAAGCCAAAATTCCCAGAAAATCAAAAATAAAATAGGCGGTAGGACTATCCACCACCATTGGATCATGAATATGAAGAATAGGATTACGACATCCAGAGGATTATTTACCATATCGAGTATAGAATAGCACAATCATAGCCATTTATAAATATGTTTTGCATTAAATACAAAGCCCCCAGCGTATAACGCTGGGGGCTTTGCTAGTCAATTTTAAGCTAAAATGTATTTACCGTCGCCAGTCTTTTTGAATGTTTTGCGGTTCTGGAGGTTCAAGAGGATGGTGTTCTCTTTGACCTGTCTCTGATTGAGTACCGCTGAGATAATTTCTTCTTTTGATAATGGTTTCTTCTGTTGATCAATGACTTTAATGATGACATCCTTGATGGTGCCAGGAGCAAATCCCCAGTCAGTCAAAGCATAGGTGCCTCTGCCAACCAATACGAAGCGATTGTCTTTGATGAGTTCGTTGTGGACGGTTTGCGGATGAGCAGATTTTTTGGCGAGACCGGATTTCTCTATTTCTTTCGCCACCTGAGTAAAATGCAATGGCTTGTTAGTTTTCTTCAAGACTAAAAACGCTTTATCTTTCATTCCGCGAGGATTGATTTCTGGCCAATGAGCGAGACCATATTGTCCGAAAACGTTGGAATCGATATTTTTAGAGATGTCTACGTATGACATCAAGGCAGCTTCTGAGGTAGGGATATTTTTTAATTTTGCAGTTTCTAACGCAAAATTCATAAGAGTTCCCCTGTCTACCGGTTGTTTGTGATTTTTCAATTGTTCATTTAGGGATACGGCAACAGTTTTTGCGTGTTGAGCAATTTCTTCATTGGTAGTCCAAAAGCTATGCCAATCTTTTGTTTCAGGGTGCCTTTCGAAAGTCTCTCCTAAGGTCAAGAGCAAATGAATGATGGCTTTTGGGCTTCCGGAAAATTTTTGGCCGGCAAAAATAGTCTGAGCATCTTTTTCCAGCAAATGTTCTTCTTTCTTGATGCTACCATGGCTATCAATGTGTTTGGAAATCGTATCCAAAAATTCGGTTACTTGATTTACGAGTTCCGGTTTTCTGAGATTTTCGAGGGCATCCTCTTCGATTTGGCGGACGCGTTCTCTGGTGATGTCATATTCTTTTCCGATAGCTTCGAGAGTCATGCGTTTACCGTCTGTGAGTCCGAAACGCTTAACGATAACCTCTTTTTGTTTTGGAGAGAGGTTATTTAATAGGGAGGTAACGATTTTTTGAGGATTTGTGTTTGCCATTTTTATAACATTACTTATTTATTGCCCAATTAATTAAGATTTTAATTTATCTTAAATTAGCATAAGTTGATTTTAAAGTCAAGAGATGTGCTACTCAAGATGTATCTTTGACTGGTTATTGATGACCCTATTTTTAAGTGCGGGATGCTTTGTTAATTCGGGATCATTGTTGAGCAAATCCGAAGCATAGTCCCTGACTTTTTGAAGCAAGAAAACATCGGCGAAAGAGGCGAATGCCATATCGGGCATACCCCATTGGCGTTCGCCAAGGAATTGTCCGGGACCCCTTAGTTCTAGATCGTATTCTGCAATCTGGAATCCATTTTCGGAGTTAACTAAGGCTTTTAATCTCTCGCAGTTTGATTTGTCTTCGGAATTTGTTGCTAGCAAACAATAAGATTGGTGTTGGCCTCTGCCGATACGGCCCCTGAATTGATGGAGTTGCGCCAGACCGAATCTGTCGGATTCTTCGATGAGCATGATGGTGGCATTGGGCACATCTATGCCAACCTCGATGACGGAAGTCGCGACTAAAATATCAGTTTTATTATTTTTAAAATCAGCCATTATTTTTTCCTTTTCTTTCGGTTTTAATTTTCCGTGAAGCATGGCTATTTTGAGATTGGGGAAAATTTCTTCGGACAGTTTTCTGTGCTCTTCTTTAACCGCTTTGATGTCAGTGGAGTTTGCTATCGGCTGTGAGATTTCGGTTGTATTTTCTATCCTTGGGCAAACCACAAAGGCTTGTCTGCCATTTTTTATTTCTTGCCTGATAAAATCATAAGATTTTTTCCTGTCTTTAGTGGGCACTATTTGGGTTATTATTTTTTTCCTATTCTTTGGCATTTCATTGATGATAGAAATATCCAAGTCTCCATAAACAGTGAGCATTAAGGTGCGGGGGATCGGGGTAGCGGTCATGCTTAGTAAGTGCGGAATTTGGAATTTAGAATCTGGGACATTTTCGTTATTTTTTAGCAATGTAGCGCGCTGTGCTACGCCGAAGCGATGTTGTTCATCGATAATGACAAGTCCCAAATTAGAAAATTTTACGCCATCCTGGATGATCGCATGAGTGCCGATGACGATATTTATCTGTCCGTTATTTATTCTTTTCAATAATTCTGGCTTCTTTACCTCATATGAATCACAAAGCTCAGAATCGAAAATTTTATTTTCAGATCCAGTAGCAAGGGCTATGGTCAAGTTGAATGATTGTAGAAATTTGCAAAAAGTTTGGAAATGCTGATTGGTGAGTATTTCGGTCGGGGCAAGGTAGGCGACTTGTTTGTCGTCACAAGAGGCGTTGAGAGCGGCTATGGCTGCAACTATGGTTTTGCCCGACCCGACGTCGCCATTAAGCAGGCGATTCATCGGGTTGGGGTTTTCCATGTCTTTCAATATTTGCCAGGCAGATTTTCTTTGGGCGTTAGTCAGTTTGAACGGCAACTGAGATACAAATTTTTTAGTCAGCTCGATGTCAGTTTGTATTGGCGGTGCTTTTTGCGATTTTATTTCTTTTCTCGATTTTAAAACCATCAGTTGAATGATGAGTAATTCTTCGAATGCCAATTGTTTTTTTGCTGCTTTGGCTATTTCGAGCGAGGAGGGGAAATGGAGATTTTTTATCGCCTCTTGAATCGGTAAGAGTTTTTCCTGGAATCTTATTTCTTGGGGCACGACGTCTTGCATCTGCGATACGTATTTCAAAGCGTGCTTCATCAAGAATCGTATCCAGCGGGAAGTCAGACCGGCAGTTTCGGGGTAAACAGGAGTGATGATGCCAGTATGGGCGAGTTCGGTTTTGCCGACCAATTCATGGGCAGGATTAGAAAAATATGTCTCAGGCCCAGTTGCGTGCGTATCATGAACAGATATTTTTCCGGAAAAATTGGCAAATTGGCCGCTTCTCAATCGATGAGCAATGAATGGCTGATTGAACCATATCGCTTTCATGCTCCCGGTGTCATCTTCGATGATTGCTTCTGTCAGATTCATTTTCCTTTTCCATGTCCGCTTGTTGATGATGGAGGTTATTTGTCCTTGGATGGTGACAGCTTCTCCGGACCTTATATCTTTTATCTTGGCGATATTGGAAAAATCCAAATATCGGCTTGGCGGATGGAGGAGTAGGTCGCGGATAGTCTTGATACCTAGCTTGTTTAAAAGTTTTTCCACTTTCAGGTTGGCATAAGGAAGGCAACGAACTGGACTATCTATAGTTATTTTTTCCTGAGAATTCATTTGATTGATATTGAAAGTTGTGATATTAACTTATCATAAGCTACTTGATAAATAAATAAGGAGAATACAACGGTAGGTAAAGGAGGATATATGGAACTCTGGGGAACTGTAATTATTATTGCCTTGATAGTGTTGCTTGCTTGGCGACCAAATTACTTCGTAGTTATTATGGTGGTTATCGGCATTGTTGCGTCATTCGTGATCTTGGGATCTGTTTTGGGTGTTTTAGTAATTTCATTTTTAATTTTTCCTAAAGGATGGGCGGATAAACTGGAGTCTATTGGAGACAAGATGACTTTTCGCTTGTACTATCCGCGAAGCCTAAGGTTCAAGATTTTACGACAGAAAGTGGAAAGCAATAAATTAAGAGAGGAGTTAGATGAAGGCGTCGGAAATTTCGGCAGGGCGGCAAGGATTTTAAAAAGAGGAGAGGAGATAAAAAATATGATGTGGCAATAATGAATCAGCCCCGATTTAATATCGGGGCTTTTATTTTCTCCTATAATTTCTAGGAATATTATGCTTCAGATGTTTTTATGATTTCACAAAAAGTGAAAATTGGCGGTATGTTCTGGATTTTCTTCGAAAAAAGTTCGAATTTTGGCGGTGGCGATGTCCGGAAGTTTGAACCGAAACGGCTCAATTTCAAGAGTGTTGATAAAATTGTAAGGGATTTAAGGCGAATCTACAAAGAAAATCCTGCTTATTTCGATATTCCTACTTTCGCTCAAAAACAATATTAGCAATTTGTTCTACTTCCTCGTCAGAAAGTCTCGACCCCTCAAGGCGTGTAGAAGAACCAGCAGAAGCGATAAGAGTGGTGCGGCGAAGCTCCGCTAGACGGTCCGTCGAGATACCAATTTGTTTCTTGATTTGTTTAAACTTTGTCATGGGTAGTACTAAGAAATTCTTTTAGAGCGGCAAAAGGTTTGATCTGCACATAGGTCTTTTGGTCATCTTCCTCATTAAGCTGGGCGCGAGTAACCGTATAGCCATCGGGAATGTAAAGTCGATCCCATCCATAGCCATTTTCGCCTGCTGGAGATTCTGCAATTTCTCCACCAAGACTACCTTCAAATAATTTTAGTGTTATGCCATCATAGTAACCAAACACACATTTCGCAATTGCTCGGCGGGTCTTACCATTTATCATTGAGCAGATTGTTTCAAACGGCACATTGTCTACGAAGAATTTTATGAATGGACCTGGTAGGCCATTTAAAGCTTCAAACTCCAAAGATACATCCTCGACAATGACCGGTGATTTTATCTTTTCGTATGCCTGTCGGACTTTGTGCTCGACTATCTCTTTTAGATCAAGAGATTGAATCTCGTCGAGATCAAGTTTTATATGCTTAACAGGGAAGCCAAGATACTTAGCGAGATAGTCCGCCTTTTTCTGGTTGCCCGTTATGAATGTAATATCTTTGTTCTCCATAAGTTCGAATCCCTCTTGGGTTCTTACATTTTATCACTTTCCAGTTTTAGAAAGTAGCGCAAAATAAGGGAATTTTGACTGCCACTTTTCAAAACTACTGGCGGTGTTTTTTGATTGATGTTCGAACATTTTTTGACGAAAATCCTGAAAACTAATTTGGACTCGGCGGGGCAAACTATTTTTCTGG
>CAYHBU010000045.1:0-6767 GCA_964354925.1 uncultured Candidatus Saccharibacteria bacterium
ATGATTATATTGATTATTTAGCCAATTATTCCAATAATTATTTTTTCAGTGAGCACACTATAAAATCAGAAAAATATGAAAATCCGAAGATTTTAAGAGAGGACAATAATTATGGTTATGGCAAAGATAAGAATGGTAATGAAATATCTTTAGTTAAAATAGTAGAGGCTATTAATCCCAAAACTGGAAATATAGTTAAATCTCATACATTAAGAGATGATATTAATAATGATAAAGTCTTATCTTCTTATTTTTCTCATCTCTCTCGCGAAGCGGTAATGTCTGGAGCTGGAGCAATAAAACTTTTCAAAGAGGAGGTTGCTAAGGCAGAAAAAGATGAAAGTTTAATCAAGGAAGAGCCTGAAATAAGTTGGTGGCAGAAAACGCGATCTCCGCTGTACGGTTTTATCATTCCAGTCTATGATACTACTCATAATATTTATACAGATGTTAAAGAAATTGCAAAGAGTGCAGTTATCACGGTAAGAGAAAATGTAGGTAGCGCGATAGACATAGTTGCTGAAAATATAAAAAGCATTTTCTCTCAAACTCAACCAATTGATCCTATGGCATCGGTTGCCAATATCGGCCAGCAATTAGAAGATTTAAATCAAGATGCTGTCCAGCAAAATAAAGCTATTGAAGGGCAGATGACGTTAGCTGATGAAGGCCAAGCATCTGGTTTTGACAAGAATATAATCGGTCCACAAGTTCAGCAAGGCCAGCAATCCAGGGAGATACGACAGCCACAACCACAACAACAGAATCAGTCTCAGCCAGAAATCATCCATGCTCCGTATTATCGCGCGCCAGAGGTGATTCATGCGCCTTACCAGGGCAGACAAGAGATTGCCGAGAGTGTTCCAAGCGATAATACTCCTAGCCAAACATTCATTTTTACTGGTGGTGGTCCGGATAGTCAAAATGGTCAAGAGCAAGATGGCGCAGATCAGACTTTGGACAACAAGACTGACCAAGACGATGATTCCGATACAGACAACCAAAATCAAGACAATTCTCCGGACCCAAATAATGAACCTGGTGATGATCAGCCACAACAGGACGAACCCAAACAGGAAGAACCCAAACAAGAAGATCCTTTGCCACAACCAGACCCCGATCCTGTCTTGCCAGACATTAATTTTTATCTGACCGATTATGAAGTCAGGAAATTTGATTTTACTCTCAATTGGGAGGACAAAAATAATATTGCGCAAAATTGGAAATTACAATACAAGCTTGGTCCTAGTTTTGATTGGCAGGATTTGAATTTTCAGCCTAATGTCGCTTCTCCTGATGAGGGCAGTGTAAATTTTACGGCTTTGTACGACGATCTGACCTATTATTTCCGCCTTCGCGCTCAATACGACGACAATAATCTCAGTGATTGGGTAGAGTTGCCTGTAGATATTTCTTCAAAGCCCGTGGTGATAAATGAAATCGCTTGGATGGGGACGCAGGCCTCGCATGATGACGAGTGGATAGAATTGACCAATAAAACTAATCAGGAGATAAGTCTTGCCGATTGGGTTTTAAAAATCAGCAATGGCAACTCTGTGCGCGATGTGAATCTAATGGGCAGTATTGCGCCCAATGGCTTCTATCTGCTGGAGAGAACCAGTGACGATACGATTCTTGGTGTTGTTGCCGATCAAATTTTTACCGGAGCAATCAGCAACAATGAGGGCGCGTGGATAGAGTTGGATGATGCAAATAATATTTTGATTGATAATGCATATATGGTTTCTGCTGGTGAGAATGATAGCAAAAAAACTTCCGAAAGGGTCAGTGTCTGGACAGCAGGCATAAACAAAAATAATTGGAAAACGTATGGCGGTCAAGGAGGCGTGGCACAAGACGCAGGCGGGAATGCTGTTTTGGGCACTCCGAGAGCCAAGAATTCTGTCGCCGATAGATTCTTGGCATTGAATGCTTCGCCGGATAAAAGCAGTATATTCTTGAAAAGCCGTGGCACTGTGTTGGTAGAAAATGGCATTCAGATTCCTGCGGGCATCAAGATGCTGATAGAGCCTGGATCGGTTTTGAAATTTGGCTATCAAGGCAGTCTTACTGTGTCGGGAGAGCTCATAGCCAAGGGCACGGCAGAAGAAAAAATAGTATTCACTTCTATTAGTGACGATATGTATGGAGCGGATGTGAACGGTGACGATCCCATTATCACGAGTTGGATGGGCATGAATTTCACGGAAGCATCAAAAGGGGGGTTGGACAATGTTGTAGTGAAAAATATTGGTAGCGTTTGGATATTCAGCGCGGTTTCTATTCATAAAGCCGATGTTAGGATATCAAATTCAATTTTTGAAAATAATTCAGAGAATGTATTGGTATTTGATTACGCCGATGCTGAGATATTGGGCAGCGAATTTAGAAATAATATCGGTCATGCGGTATCAGTCGCTCATGCTAGCGCCAATATCTCCGGCAGTATTTTTGAGAATAACACCGGATCAGGATTGTGGTTCGGAGGTTCTAGTGGCGATGTGAGTGTCTCAAATAGCAGTTTCACTGGCAATAAAGCTCCGGTCGAGACAAACAGACTGACTGATTTCAATATGGCCGACAACACTATATCAAGCAATACGCACAATGGCATCTTGGTTTATGGCGGGGTTGCGGAAGATAAAAATTCCATCACGATATCCTCCGATATGCCTTTTGTGTTCGTGAATAGCGGGAGCGCTGATGAGGGTAAGACGCTGAATCTTGCTCCTGGCACTGTTTTCAAATTTGAACAGAGATTTTTCAATATTTATGGCACATTGAATGCTGTTGGCACGCCAGAGCAACCAGTCGTCTTTACGTCTTGGCATGATGATGCCTACGGCGGAGATGCGAATAATGATGGTGGTGCTACTGTGCCTGGAGCAAGTTCATGGTATGGAATCCATTTTGTCGATGGCGAAAATTCTATTTTGGATAACGTGGTAGTCAAATATGCCGGTTTGGGTGGTAGCGGTGTCTATGTCGAACCAGAGGTTAGCAATTTTATTTTAAGAAATTCTGTTGTCTTTGATTCGGTGATAGGCGTGACCATTGCCAGCGATGGCGCTACCATAGAAGATGTGATATTTTCAAGCAATAACGAAATCGGATTAAATGTAGTGGCAAATGACGTGATAGTGAGAGATGTCACTTTTCAAAGCAATGGAAGGGCTTTTCGGTCCAGCTCTGCTTATATGGACGCCATTGTATTATCTAACCCAATTTTCAATGACAATACCTGCAACTACACTATCGATGGCAATGCATATGAAACTTGGCCAAAGGATTTGATAATTCCGTTACTTTAATAAATTATGGACTTCCTTCCCAAATTATTAAAATTTTTAATTTTTGCCTCGTTGCTGGTGTTTTTGATACCGGCTCATCTTTATCGCGTCGTGTATTTTGATGTTCTGGTTGAGGTGATGTTCTTGGTTTATGTTTGGCTCTTGATAAATGGCAAGATAAAACTGCCCAAGATATCTTTGATTGGAGCGTCTTTTCTTGTCTTTATTGTGGTTTCCGCCTTGGCGACTATTTTTAGCGTTGAGCCAGCAAAAAGTTTTTGGGGTGCAGCGGATCGTTCTCTGACAGGGGGGTTATTTATGTATCTGCATTATTTTTTACTGCTCATTGTTTTAATCGGAGTGTTTGACAGGAAAAAGGAGGACTATTTGAAATTATTCAAGATAACGATCTTGATTGGTGTTTTGATGAGCGCCTGGGGATTTTATCAGACATATACGGGGCTTCCTAGGATAAATTCATTGATGGGCAACCCGACATACCTTAGTAATTTTTTGATTTTTAGCATATTTTTGAGCGCATACTTATTTTTTGTATCTGGAAAAGCAAGGATAAGATTTTTTTATTTGGGGACGATACCGGTTTTCTTGGCCGGTATTTATCTGGCTCTTTCTCGTGGCCCCATTCTTGGCTTGTTGGCTTCAATTGTTTTAGTGACAGTGGCATCTGGTCTGATTTTTTTCAAAAAAAATCACAAGAAGACATTAAAAATTATTGTTCCGTCAGTTATCTTGATTCTGGCGATGGTTTATTTGTTGATACCTATGATTGATGATTCTGTGTTGCTTGGGCGCTTCAAGACATCTTTGACGGATGCTTCTGCTACGACTCGTATGGCCAATTGGGACACCGCATTCAAAGCTATTGCTGACAAGCCGATTTTGGGATGGGGGCAGGAAAATTTTGATATAGTATTTTATAAATATGCTGATAGTTCTAAATTTTTATCAGATAATCTCAATCTGACTTGGTTTGACAGAGCCCACAACAACATCTTGGATATTGGCGTGACTGAGGGCGTCCTGGGAATCGGCGCATATCTTTTGATATGGTTTGCGGTTTTTGTGGTGCTATTCCATTTATTTGAGCTAGGTCATAAAAAAGAAGCGATTATTTTTTCGATGTTTTTGATAGCGTATTTCGTCGGCAATCTGCTCTTTTTCGATTCTTTAGTGACATTTCTGCCGTTTATTTTTGTTTTAGCATTCTTGTCTGACTTCTCAGGCGAGATCAAATTCGGGATGATAGAAAAAGCCGGAGAACGAATGAAGGCGTTTAAAAAATATTCATTAAAAGATAATATTCAAGCACTGTGGGTTCTTGTTGTTATTATCGGCATCGCTGGCGTTGTCGTTAACGTCCAGATTGCCAGAGCATCTTACTATTATTACAATATCAAGTTTGAAAAGTATCAAGATTTTAATAGCTATATTGAGTCTTATGAAAAGGTGCTATCAATTAGACCAAGCGTATTCAGGGAGGATGCGACCTATTCTATTTCTAGGATAGTAGTCAACAGCAAAATAAATGATAGTGAATTGAGTAGTAAGATTAAGCCGATAATCCAAGAATTGAAAGATTTGTCTACTGAGCATCCGCTCGATATCAAGCCGTATTACTATGGCGCGAAAATCAATTTATTGGATTTTGAGTTGAGTGCTGACGATGACGCGTTGATTCGGGCCCAAGATCTATTGGAGCAAGCCATCAAGATATCTCCCACTAGACAAGTTTTTTATATGGATTTGGCGCGGGTCAAGATGAACCAGGGAGATTTTGAACGGGCGGTCATAGAGATGGAAAAGGCGAGAGACTTGAATCAGGATTATTCTAGGCCATATTTTTATTTGACCGTTCTTTATTTACTAAACAATCAAGGCCCTTCAGCCGAAGAGGCATTTGCAAAAGCTGGCGAGCGAGAAATTACTTACGACAAGGTAGATAGCAATAATCTTTTATATATAGCAGATTATTTTATTTCCAAAGGAGAAAATGATCAAGCAATGATAATATTGGAAGAAATCCTGAGGTTAGATGAGCAAAATGTTTCGGCTAGGAAAAAGGCAGCGGTGCTTTATGCGGAGATGGGGGACAAAGAAAAAGCAAGAAAATATGCAATGATTATTTGGAATATAGATGTGTCTTTGCGTCCGGAAGCTGAAGATTTCATCAGATACTTAGACGGAAAATAGTGGGTCTTATATCATTGTTTTTGGTTGTAAAATGATATAATCTATTTAAATCTAAAGGCAGAAATTTATGTCCCAAGGAATAATAAAAAAAGCTCTAATAACTGGTATAACCGGCCAAGACGGCTCTTATTTGGCCGAGCTATTGCTTGGCAAGGGTTATGAGGTGCATGGCATTATTCGACGTTCTTCCAGTTTCAACACTTCTAGGATAGATCATATTTTTCAAGATCCGCACATAAAAAATGCTAAGCTCATACTCCATTATGGGGATTTATCTGATTCCCAATCAATTCGTAAATTGATTTACAAGATAAAACCAGACGAGATGTACAATCTGGGCGCGCAATCACATGTCAGGGTGTCTTTTGATATTCCTGAATATACGGCCAATATTACTGGCATTGGCGCATTAAGGATACTCGAAACGATAAAAGACTATCAAGAAGAGACGGGTAATAAAATAAAATTATACCAAGCATCTTCTTCGGAGATGTTCGGGTCAACTCCTCCACCTCAAAATGAGAATACGCCATTCCATCCGAGGAGCCCATATGGTGTGGCTAAAGTTTTTGCCTATTGGTCAGTCGTTAATTATCGCGAGGCTTATGATATTTTTGCGGTTAACGGAATATTATTCAATCATGAAAGCGAGCGTCGCGGCGAGACATTCGTGACTCAGAAAATCGCTCGAGGAGTAGCCAGGATAAAAGCCGGATTGGATAAAAAAATATACCTAGGCAATTTAGACGCTCGTCGCGACTGGGGTTATGCTCCGGAATACATGGAAGCCGCTTATCTGATGATGCAACAAGAAAAACCTGATGACTATGTGATTGGCACCGGACAATCTCATTCGGTTAAAGATTTCGTAGAGGCAGCTTTTAAATGTGTTGGCATAAATAATGGGCAAGATTATATAGAAATAGACCCGCGTTATTATAGGCCTGCAGAAGTAGAAAATTTGATAGCAGATGCATCTAAAGCGAGACTAAAATTGGGCTGGGAGCCAAAAGTTAAATTTGAAGATTTGGTAAAAAGGATGGTCAATGATAGTCTCGATAATATAAAGATAATAGCAAAATAATAAAAATATTATGGAAAAAATAGAGTCATTCCATTTTGAAGGCAAGGAAAAAGAAAAATTCAAAAATCTTACAATTTTTACAACGACTTTTTATAAGGATGATGAAGCATCAAGGGTAAGAGCGTCTATAGCCGAGAAGCTTTTTGAAAATATCGACAAACTTGATATTGAATGTGTTGTTG
>CAYHBU010000046.1:0-6628 GCA_964354925.1 uncultured Candidatus Saccharibacteria bacterium
CCCACCATTTTCAGCCACCATAACCGAAAGCATAGACGTAGAAGCGATTGCCGATGCACAACCGAAAGTCTTCCACTTACAAAGCTTTATCTTTTCTGTCTTGGGATCAACCTGTATCCAGAACTTCATCATATCGCCACAAGCCGGAGATCCCACCATGCCCACACCATTGAATCCATATTCGTTCTCCTCGCCTTCTTTTAAGAAGTTTTGAGGATTATAAAAATGATCCTTCACAATATCAGCGTAGACCCAAGATTTAGCTCCAGTAGCAGTGACGACATCAGGAGAGCTGATTTTTCGTGCTTTTGCCACCACTATTTTTTTTACGGGTTTTTCAATAGATTTTCTTGTAATCTTTTTTACGAATTTTGGGGGAGTTTTCTTGACAGCTTTTTTAATCTTTCCCTTGATTGCTCGCACCGACTTTTTTATTTTTATTTTTTTTATCATCTTTTTCATTTTTAGCTATCTACTTTTCAATTGCTATAGCAATTGAAAAGTAGATAGAAATACCTGGTTGATAAATTGGTTGTAAATTTATTTGATTTGACACTTACCTTATCGGAGACATTATCCTTAATTTTTTAACGATACTCGGAAGAACTTTCATCACATAGTCCAAATCTTCTTTTTTTGTATCGTGTCCCAATGTCAATCTGAGACTGCTATGCGCCACTTCGTGTGGCTGGCCTAAAGCCAAAATCACGTGTGACGGCTCAAGGCTCTTTGAGGTGCAAGCAGACCCGGTGGACGCACAGATACCGGCTTGATCCAAATACAATATCAGCGCTTCGCCCTCGATAGCCGCAAAAGAAATATTCACATTATTGGGCAAGCGTTTTTCCCTGCTACCATTGAGCCTGGTTTTTGGAATCTCCTTCAATATCTCATCAATTAGATAGTCCCTCAATCCTAATAATCTTTGTGATTCTTCTTTTTTTGATTGCTGAGCCATCTCAAGCGCTTTTGCGAATCCCACGATAGCTGCGACATTTTCCGTGCCAGCTCTCACGCCGAATTCTTGCTCGCCACCATAAAAAATCGGCTCTAAATCCAGACCCTTTTTGACATATAAAAGTCCGATTCCTTTTGGTCCGTAAATCTTGCCAGCATTCAAAGTCAGCATATCAACACCGATATTTTTCACGTTCAAATCCAAGAACCCCGCCGCCTGACAAGCATCCGTATGGAACACTACACCAGCATCATTTTCTTCGTTGAATTTTTTTACGATATTAGAAATTTCTTTTATCGGTTGGATCGTCCCGATTTCATTATTGGCATACATTATCGAGACCAATATTGTTTCTTTCTTTAACAACTTTTCAAATTCATCTAACCTTATGATCCCATCCTTATCAACCGGTAGATATGTCACCTCAAAACCCTCTTTTTCCAGTTTATGAGCTGGCTCAAGTACGCCGTGATGCTCAATGGCTGAGGTTATGATATGACCATTACCTGCCTTGTTTTTATTCGCCCTGGCATATCCCAAGATGGCCAAATTGTCGGATTCTGTGCCCCCGCTAGTAAAGATTATTTCATCAGCTCGCACATTTAAAATCTTGGCAATCTTTTCGCGCGCACCATCAAGTACGACTTTAGCCTCGTATCCTTTTGAATGCAGGCTCGATGGATTTCCGTAAACATTTTCCAAAACAAAATCCATCTCATTTTTGATCTCTTTATCCAAAGGAGTGGTCGCCGCATAATCTAAATATATTATTTTTTTATTTTTAATATTCATAAATAAAACTTGGATAATTATTTATATAATGTCCGCCAAACTTATTTCTGATAAATGATTTTCTATTTTTTCTTTTAATGAAATCCATATTTTTTTAGTAGCACAAATTTTTTCCTTGAAACATTTACCGGTACCAGTACATTTTACCGGAGATATTGGACCCTCAAGAGCAGAGATAACCTCCGATATTTTGATGTCCTTGGATTTTTTAGACAAAGTATATCCTCCGCCCCTGCCCTTTTTCCCATGTAAAAATCCCGCCTTATTGAAAGTAGCGGCAATCTCCTCTAGATAACCCTGGGAAATACATTCTTTTTCGGCTACCTCAGAAAGCGAAACCAGCCTATCGCGATTTTTCGCCAGATAAGCCAAAAAAGAAATTCCATATTCGCTTTTTGCAGATACTGTTATCATGCTAATCAATTAAACCTAGTTAATGGCTAGGATTATATGATAATGCCTATAAATTGTCAAATCGTTATATTTGTGTCATTAAAATAATGCCCGGACAACAAAAAAGCCCTTTTATAAAGGGCTTTTGGATACTATTTTATATCGCGTATATCATTTACTTGAGAAATTGCATATGCCGACAAAGTCAGTCCGGACACGACGGCCATCACCCAAAGCAAGCTTTCCACATCCATCTTCTGAATCGAAGGCGCAATCATCATGCTTAAGCCCAGGAAATAATATTTGGCTATAAATATACCACCACACGACACATGGATCAGTTGCCGTAATTTCCCAACCCAATGAACCTCAAGCGGCGCCATACGGCAAATCGACAGAATCTTGGACAGGACTATGAGTATCTCGAAAAATATGATTCCCAGTATCACGTCACTGAATCCGACAACTAAAATCATGTGTAGCAATATTGCGAGGAGTAGCAATCTATCCCGAAATGGGTCCATCATCTCCCCCACCCTGGTGCTTTGGCGAAGGTGCCTCGCAAAAAATCCATCTAGCACATCACTCATGCCAGCTCCAACAAGCAACAAAATGATTATCCAGCGGTTCGTTCCCGTCAGAAAGGCAGCCATATAAGCAAACACAGATAAAATGCCAAGCAATGTTATAATATTCGGGATAGTCACAACATCATCTTTCGATTTTGGCTCCCACATATTCATACGCCCTCCTGTTTTATTAAAGAGCTAAATCCATAATTACACCCTGGACAATACTTATTATATATAATATAAAATAAAAAACGTCAAACCCAGCATATCAACTCCCAGCATGGATATGAGTCGATCAGAATAAAGAATAAGTTGTGTCACCAGGCACAAACTAGACATTGAAATATGGATAAACATTTCCCCAAAATCATAGTAGTTCTCGGTCCCACTGCCTCCGGCAAGTCAGATCTTTGCGTGAATCTGGCGCTTTGGCTTTCTTCCAAAAAATTCAAAAAAAATACTACTGGCGCAGAAATCATCTCTGCCGATTCAAGACAAGTTTACAGAGGCATGGATATCGGAACAGGGAAAATCACTGAAAAAGAAATGAAAGGTATCCCGCACCACCTCCTAGATGTCGCAAGTCCGAGGCGAAAATTCGATGTCGCCAAATACAAAACATTAGCTGACAAATCAGTCTATGGAATACTCGCCCAAAATAAGATTCCTATCATCTGTGGAGGCACTGGATTCTATATCCAAGCCATAGTCGACAACATCTCATTCCCAGACGTCAAACCGAATGAGGCATTAAGAAAGAAAATGGAAAAATATTCTCTGGAAAGACTTCTGAAAATACTCTCAAAACTAGACCCTAAAAAATCCCAAACCATAGATGCAAAAAACAAGCGCAGAATAATCAGGGCCATTGAAATAATCAAAGCGATTGGAAAGATGCCTGCGTTAAAACCAAACCCGAAATACGATACACTCCAAATCGGCATAACTAAAAATAGAGAAGACTTGCAAAAACTGATCGAGAAAAGGCTCTTGAAAAGATTGGATCAGGGCATGGTAAATGAAGTGAAAAAACTCCGTAAAAACGGTGTTTCCTGGAAGAGACTGGAGGAATTGGGGCTGGAGTATAGATTTATCGCCCTCTATCTTCAAAAAAAGATTACTAAACAAGAAATGATTGACCAGCTCAGGATAGCTATCGGCCAATATGCTAAACGTCAGATAACTTGGTTCAAGAGGGATGGGCGTATCATATGGCTTCCACCGGAAAATACAGCCAACAAAAATTTGAGAGATGCAAAAAAAATAATAGAGAAATTCCTCAAAAATCAATGACTGAGCGTATTGTTCAATTTCTTTTCTATCAGTCCCTCTATCTCTTCTTTAGAAAATCCGGCATCGCGTAAAGCGCTGATTGCCTCCTCCAATGCTCTGTCGCCCTTCGCGCTCAAAGATTCGTTTATGCCACTTTCTGTTTCTTCGATGGCCTTTTCTCTTGTCCGATATTCAAGTCTCTTAGTTGCTTTTTCGGCTTCTTCTATTGGAAGATCTTTCCCTGGAGTGAATTTTGGCTGTTCTATACTCATAATAATGTTAAATTAATTATATTGAATATTAAAAACTCTTCTTAATATTATATCAAGCGACGATGACCTGACCATACCATCTTCAGTTTTGATATACTTTCTAATTTCCGGTATAGAAGCTGCTTCTTTTGTTAATTCATTAATAACTAATTCTCTTTTTTTGAAATCGGTATCCAGTCCATAAAGCATCAAAATATTTTCCCCACCAGATATCATAAAATCCACAATATTAAAACCGACTTGAGGATCTTTTTTGGCAACCTCATCAATATTTCTTGCCAAAACAAAAAACTCCCTTACAGTTCTCATGATTTCTTTTTCTTCCGGAGATAAGATTTTTTCAGGCATGACATCCTTCTTTTCCATAGGCATTGATACTGGAGGCTTTTCAGGCTTGGGCCTGAACATTTCAAAAAGTCCCATAATATTTTTATATTAATTTTAAATAATTAGACAAATAATAATTTTATCCGATTTTTTTCTTAAAAAGATCTTGGAGCACTGTCGGACTAGCCTTGCCTTTAGACATCTTCATTCCTTGTCCCACCAAGAATTGCAAAGCATTTTGCTTGCCCGCTTGTAAATCCTCTACTGGCTTGGGATTGGCTTTTATTATCTCTGCCACGATACCTTCTAACTCTCCAGCATCGCTGACTTGCAATAGATTTTTTTCTTCAATGATCTGAGAAGGATCCTGCCCGGTAGAGAACATTTCTTTGAGTACGATTTTTGCGCCAGCCGATGACAACTTGCCCTCATATATCAACGTCACAAGCTCTCCAAAATTTTCAGGAGTTATCAATATTCCTCCTGTCGACATTAGAGTTTCGTTTATCAAACTCTGGAGATCGGACAAGATATAATTCGCTGCTAACTTATATAACTTGTTCTTGTCCTCATCTGATACCGGCTTTTCCCTATCTTTAATCCAGTTATCAATCTCAGAGGTTGAGTTCTCAAAAAATGTAGCCAAATCTCTTTCTTTTGTCAGCAAAACAATATCGACAAGAGGTAATCCATATTGCTCTTGAAGTCTATGTCTTTTTTGTGATGGCAGTTCCGGCACTGAAAGCTTCAGCTCATCAAGGTTGAACATTTTTCTAACTTCTATCATCGGCAAATCAGGATCCGGGAAATACCTATAATCATGCGCCTCTTCTTTCGATCTCTGAGGGAATGTCTGCTCTTTGTTTTCATCCCAGCCCCTAGTTTCATGATTGATAGCGCCACCGGAATCCAACACACTCTCTTGGCGCTTGATTTCATATTCAATAGCCCTTTCTACGGCCTTGAAAGAATTCAAGTTCTTGACCTCTACCTTGGTACCGAATCTTCCGTCTTCTCCAGCAAGAGAAATATTGGCCTCACACCTCATTTCTCCTTTTTCCATATCGGCGCTTGATATTCCAAGATACCTAAAAATCATCTGTAATTCTTCGCAGAAATTTTTTGCCTCATCGGAATTACGAATATCAGGCTCTGATACGAGTTCCATTAGTGGGGTGCCGGCGCGATTGAGATCCACGTAACTGAAATCCTTTCCCTCCGAATGCACTAATTTACCGGCATCTTCCTCAAGATGCACCCTACGGATCCTGATATTCCTATCTCCGATTGTCAGATTTCCGCCAAGGCAAAAAGGTTTATCAAACTGAGATATCTGATAGCCTTTTGGTAAATCAGGGTAAAAATAATTTTTACGGTCGAATTTGGACACCTCTAAAATCTCTGAGCCCAAAGCATAACCGACACGCAGAACATGCTCAATCGCTTTTTTATTGATAGTCGGCAATGTGCCTGGATGCCCGGCACATACCGGACAGATATTAACGTTGGGATGCGACTCCTCGGAATCATTCAAGGAATCACAAAACATCTTAGTTTTAGTCTTTAGCCTAACATGGATTTCGAGGCCGATTACGGGAGTATACATGGCAGTTAACAGTTCGCTATCAGCCAGTTAGCCACTTTACTAAGCTAACGAGCCAATCGCTAAAAAGCTATTTTATAATACATCATAAAAACCAATAAAAAAAGGGTCCAATATCGCGAGTCTTCTTAAAAAATCTTCAGGGCCTCATCTAAAACATCCCTGGAAACGTCTTCAACTGGACGATCACTACTTATCAATCTGACATTGTATCCCAATTTCAGATCATCATCGTAATAAATATCCAGATAAGCTTGCCTAATCCTCCTCAGCTTATCTTCCCTTTCAAAATAACCACACTCTCCGTTCCTGCAATCTATTCTCTTGATCGCCTTTTCCGCCTCAAGATCTATGAAGATAGTCAGATCGGGAACAGTAAAATTATTGCCCAAAATATCCTTGTGCAAGTCAATCAATTCCCCCCTTGAAACTCCCTCAC